>CAKZLX010000055.1 GCA_937127265.1 uncultured Pseudomonadota bacterium | reverse complement strand
CATCTTGTTTACTGATTTCCAATACTCAGAACAAGAAAAAGAAACCATGGCAAACTTGTATCGCAACGGTGACTTCACTGAAGGTACCAAAGAGTACATCCAAGACGAAATCTTCCGTTTCACCAACGGTATGACTTTAGATGGTCAGATCGTAGACTGTTTCGCTTCAGCGATTAAGTTGGTGGATAATGGCGATTCTTGGATTGTTGAAGATGGTGTGGTAGATGCCTCGGAAGCAGAGGTAATCATCGAGTTGGCTGGTATTGGTAAAGGGATGTCTGACAATGCTGTTCGCACTATCCAATACTGCTTGCAAACTTTCAATGCTACTGAATTGGCAGAAGACAAGATTGAAGCTGCTTTGGCTGGTGACGCTGAGAAAAAAGCAGAGAAAGTTGCTGAAAAGACAGAAAAAGTCACTAAGGCTGCTGAAAAAGCTGAGTCTGTGAAAGAGGAAGAAACCGCAACTGAAATCACACCTTCTAAAACATTGATGGCTGCGTACAATGACTTGAAAAACAAGGATGGTAAAATCACTGCAAATACTGCTGACGAGTTTGTTGCTGCGATCACCAAAGATCACAAGTACACCAAAAATGAGCAAGCCACAATGCGTATTCTTCGTAATGCAGAGGCTTTCACTGCTGCTGGATACCGTGAGGTATTGTTGGGCATTCGTCGTTTCATCGCCAAGAAAAACTTCGCAAAATAATCTAAGGTTTTCTGACAGCGTATTGTGAAATACGGAAAAGAGAGGGTTGCTCATTGGGTGACCCTCTTGATTTTTTAGTTGTATTCTGGTTAAGAAAGGGTATCTAAGGAGTGATTGTGGCACTTGATTTGACATTGTTAATACCACCATTCACCCAACTCAATACTCCCTATCCATCGATCCTCTATCTCAATCGTTTTTTGCGGTCTCATCAAATTGAGCCAACAGTAAGAGATTGTAGTATTGAAGTTGCCTTGCGGGTATTCTCTGCTGATTCGATGAGTGCTGTATTTGATGAACTGATTTTCCAACTGCAGGATGGAGAAACCTTTCCCGATGAAGTGTGGACGTTGTTTTCTCAACGTAAGGCAATTGTATCAGTTTTACCAGAGGTGATTGCTTTTCTTCAAGGGAAGAGACGCACCATGCACAATCGAATCGTCTCGGGCAATTTTCTACCACCCACGCCGAGAATCGCTAGTCTTGATTTGTCTCATTTTGGTACGATGGGTTCAACTGATGCAGCACGATATTTGTGTACCTTATTTTTAGAGGATTTGACCGATTTGATTAAAAGTGTGATCGACATTGGTTTTGATTTTGGCAAGTATCAAGCCCATTTGGCGACTGGATCGGTGACTTGGGAGCCCATATTAGAACGATTGCAGCAGACCACCATCATTGATCAGCATATTGATGCAGTCTGTGACACCATAGATTCTGAGGTGGTTTGTATTTCGATACCCTTTGCCGGTACGATGTATGCAGCTTTACGAATGGGAAAACGCCTCAAAGATAGAGGGGGTACAGTGTGGTTTGGTGGAGGGTATGTCAATACCGAATTACGCGAACAACAAGATTCACGATTATGGGGATTTTGTGATGCGCTTTGTTTTGATGATGGTGAAGAACCACTGTTGGCCTTGATTGAGGGTTTTCAAGGGCAGGATAGTCCGTTGATACGTACCCGAACTGCCAATCATCCGCCGGACTTTAACCAGCGTCCCTCCAATCAATTTACGACGGTTGGTGATTATCGTGGACTTGATTTGACCCAATACTTACACTTGTTGGATGCCCTCAGTCCTGCACATCGCATGTGGTCTGATGGACGTTGGAATAAGTTTACCTTGGCGCATGGTTGTTATTGGAAAAAATGTTCGTTTTGCGACATTCAATTGGACTACATTGCTCGTTACGTACCCGCTGAAATCGTCAGATTGGTTGATCAAATTGAAGAGTGTATTGCCCAAACAGGGGAGACTGGGTTTCATTTTGTCGATGAGGCAGCCCCCCCAAAAATGTTGCGTGATTTTGCCTTGGAAGTGCTACGCAGGGACTTGAAACTTTCCTTTTGGGGAAACATTCGGTTCGAGAAATCGTTCACCCCAAGTTTATGTCGTTTGTTGGCCAAGGCTGGACTGTTGATGGTGACTGGTGGCTTGGAAGTGGCCGATGAGCGGTTGTTGAAATTGATGAACAAAGGTGTCACCCTTCCACAGGTTATTCAAACCACCAAGGCATTTCGAGAGAATGGGATTTTGGTACATGCCTATTTGATGTATGGGTTTCCCACACAAACCGATCAAGAAACGGTCAACTCGATGGAACTGGTGCGTCAATTGTTTGCATCGGAATTGCTGGATTCTGCATTTTGGCACCGCTTTGTGCTGACCAAACATTCAGGTGTACACGCCAATCCGAAGGCTTTTTCAATTGAAATGGCGCGTTTGCAAGACAATGTCTTTGCTTACAATGATATCGAACACACAGATACTTTGGGTGGTAACCATGATGTTTTTGATGAGGTATTGCCACACACCTTGGGTTTGTGGGCAAGAGGAGAAGATTTAGAGGTTCCCATCAATGACCTTTTGCCCCAAAGTCTGCCAAAACCTACGGTGTCTTCGGATTTTGTTAAACAACACTTGAATACCCCTGTGGGGATGAAGTTCGGTCCCAATCAGCAACTGTTGTGGTTGGATGCTGAACCGATCATACTGGAGTATGGGCTGTTAATCGGTAGTGGTATCGATGCTGTGGAACTGGAGATGCCAGCAGAATTTGCCTTGTGGCTAGCAGAGCATCTGCCACAATGGGACATTGAAAATAGAAGAACGGTGAGTGAGGTCCAACAACAATTTCCAGGTACGGATGAGATGCTATATGACCTTTTAGAGACATTGTTTGATTTGGGTTTGATTGTGGTCTGAACTTTTGTAAAGAGGTAGCCATGCAGTATTGGTTGTTGAAATCAGAGCCTGATGAGTGGTCGTGGACAGATCAGGTTGCCATCGGTGAACGTGGTGAGCCGTGGACAGGTGTTAGAAATTACCAAGCCCGTAATTACATGCAACAAATGCGAGTCGGTGATTTGGGGTTCTTTTATCACTCAGGAAAAGTCCGTTCGGTGGTGGGAATTGTAGAAGTGATCAAAAGTTACGAACCAGATCCCACAGATCCCACTGGTAAGTTTGGAATGGTGACTGTGAAGACCCGATGTTCTCTGACACCGGTTTCGTTGTCTTGGATCAAAGAACATTCGATGTTGCAAATGATGAAATTGAATAAACAGCCACGATTGTCAGTTCAGCCAGTCACCAAAGCATAATGGGATATAATTGTAGCAAAAGGGAACATCACCGAGTAGAACAATGAATCTTGACACTTTTCACAACGGTCAATCCACCCAAATCCACCATCAGTTAGGTGCTTTTCCCACCCAGCATGGCGTAGTATTTCGTGTTTGGGCTCCAAGAGCTCAAGCGGTGGCGGTAGTTGGTGATTTTAATGGTTGGAACGACACTGCACATTGTATGCGTAAACAAGGGTCTGTATGGACAATCGAGATTGCGCAGGCCAAGGTTGGACAGCATTATAAATATGCCATCACCAGTGCTCAGGGAACAGTTTGGAAAACAGACCCCTTTGCCAAAGCCATTGAACGACCACCGCAAACCGCATCCATAATTAGTGATTGGAAAGTTCCGAAATCGAAACAGCGGAAAATTGATACGACGGTGATGAGCATTTATGAGTTGCATTTGGGTTCGTGGGCAGCAGTGGATGGACAGCCACCAACCTTCCGAAACATTGTGGATTCTTTGATTGATTATGCTCGTAAACTTAACATAACTCATATTGAGTTCATGCCGATCACACACCATCCGTTTTATGGAAGTTGGGGCTATCAATGCTTGGGGTATTTCGCCCCATTAGCCAACTATGGCACCCTCAGTGATTTACGATGGCTGATCGATCGATTGCACGAAGCTGGTTTGGGATGCATTTTGGATTGGGTTCCAGCGCATTTTCCAATGGATCAGAGTGGTCTCTATCGTTTTGATGGAGAAGCATTGTTTGAACATCCCGATCCGCGACGGGGTTATCATCCCGATTGGAATACCGCCATTTTTGATTACGGTCGTCCGGAAGTGCGTTCATTTTTGTTGAGTTCGGCTCGTTTCTGGTTGGAAGAGTTGGATTTTGATGGCTTGCGTGTTGACGCGGTATCTTCGATGCTCTATCTTAACTATTCCCGCAACGAAGGAGAGTGGTTGCCGAATCATAAAGGTGGACACGAACATTTCGAAGCCATTCACTTTTTCCATGAACTGCATCAAATGGTTGCCAATCTGCCACAACAGCATTTCTTGATTGCCGAAGAATCAACATCGTGGCCCAAGGTGTCTGGTCCTCCCAATGATGGTGGGATTGGTTTTGATTACAAGTGGGACATGGGATGGATGCACGATACTTTGCAGTACTTGTCACGTGAACCGATTCACCGTCAGTATCATCACGACGAGTTGTTGTTTCGTGGTGTCTATCGCTTTCATGAACGATTTGTTTTGGCGTTGTCTCACGATGAAGTTGTGCATGGAAAAGGGTCTCTGGTCCAAAAGATGTCTGGTGACCAATGGCAACGCTTCGCTACTTGTCGATTGTTGTTTGCGATGATGATTGCCCAGCCCGGTAAGAAACTCTTGTTTATGGGGATGGAGTTTGGACAGGTTCGCGAGTGGAATCACGATCGCTTCTTAGATTGGGATTTACTAGAACAAGACCAACATCGTTCCTTACAAGCCTGTTACGGTGCGTTAAACGGTTTGTATCGAATTGAGAGCGCTTTGCATGATGATAGTCCTAGTGGGGTGGTTCACTCTGAACACCGTGACCCAGAGAATTCGGTGATGCTGATCATTCGACAACATCAGGGTGCTTGTATGGTCTGTTTGTTTAATTGCACCCCCAGTCCGATTACCGATTATGCGATTGGTGTACCCAAAGAAGGCCAGTGGTCTGAAGTGATGAACACGGATGCCAAACAGTTTGGTGGCAGTGGTTTAGTCGCTCAATTTCTAACGGAAACACACCCCACACCTTTACATGGTTTACCACAACAAATCACCGTTGGTATCCCACCACTGGGCGCATCATTTTGGAAATGGGAGGGCTTATGACCCGATTTGTTTGTATTCACGGTCATTTTTACCAACCGCCACGCGAGGACCCGAAAACAGGGAAAATACCAAGGCAACC
>CAKZLX010000054.1 GCA_937127265.1 uncultured Pseudomonadota bacterium | reverse complement strand
GAGATTGTTCAGTATGATCTTGCTTTCGAATTAACTGATCAATGGTGTCTAATAGTTCGGCTCGTTGTTCGGTAATGGTTGCCAACTCTTGCGACAAAGCATCAAAACGCGTGGTATCAACCGGTGGAATCGAGGTGAGAGTCTCATTGTCTTGTTGAATAGTTTCGAGTTCAGTCCGTACGGCTTCCAATGCCAACCGGTCTTCTTGATGGGTTGATTCCAAGATTTGCCTTTCCATCTCCCATGCACTTTCGGCATCTGCCCATTCTGTACGTATTTGCTGTAAGCCGGCTTCGAGTTCACCAGAACGTTGTTGTGCCTCACGTAACTGCTGTTCGACTCGATGCATCTGCTGCGTTTCCGCTTCTAGGATTTCGATTCGCTCTTCAAGGTCTTGAACAAGTTGAATCTTCTCTTGCAAATCCAAACGATTGGTCGCTAGTTGCTCTTCCAAGACCGAAATTTGTTCGGTTTCCACCATTTGCAGGCGCTCTCGATCTACATTCATTTGGGATTCTAGGGTTTCAATCTGTTCCGCAAATTGTTGGGTCGTCTCGTCAGACTGTTGATGTAACTGCGCAATCGTGGCTTGTTGTTCGGCGATGGTTTGGTCGTATTGATGCTTCTCATCAGTATGTGCTTCTCTAAGCATCACGATTTCATCTTGACCTGTCGCCAATTCCTCTTGTAACGTCACAATCTCGGTTTGCAATTGTTCAATGTTGTGTTCAAGTTCTGTAGACTGTGCAGATAGACTGGAAATATCTGACTGTAAAGATTCAATGAGAGCATCTTTCTCGGTCAACACTTGCTGATGCTCTTCCAATTCCGCTTTCACCGTTTCCAATTGCTCAGCCAAACCACTGTATTCTGATTGTTGGGTTTCCAATGAGTGTTCTAGGGTTTGTATATTGTCTTCAAGACCACTGATTTGCGTTTTCAAAAGCGCCTGTTCTGAAAGCAATTGCTGGCGTTGTTCGCTCAGGGCTTGATTTTCAGATTCCAAAGCCTCATGTCGTTGGGCGACTTCTTGGGCTTGTTCATTTTCCGCTTTGAGAGTTTGAACCGTTTCATCCAAAACAACCTGTCGCTCAGTGAGGCGTTGCACCTCTGTTTGTAGATTGTCATGAGCATTGGTCACCTCTTCCAATGTCGCTCGCTCTGCATCCAATTCTTGTTGACTAGCCACATAGGCTTCTTGAAGGCTATCCAACTCTTGTTGTAACTGGACTTGTAATTTTTCCAGAGGTTCTAACTTGCTCCACATATCATCACGCTCAGAAATGACCATTGCAGTCTGTAATTCCAACTCTTGATAAGAGGCTGTGCGGTCCTCTAATGCCTCTTGCAAGGCGACGACTGTTTGTTGCTTCTCTGCCAGCTCCGTATCGGTTGCCTCCTCTACAGCATCAGCCATCGATTGTGAATCTTCCAAGGCACGAAGCAAGTTCTCTTTTTCTTGTTCCAAAGTATGAATATCAGTCCGAACCCCCACCAGTTCCAAGGACAAGGCATCTCTTTCTTTGGTAATTTGCAACATTATTTCTTGTAACCGTTGCAAAGTTTCTTGCTCAGTCCCTCGACCTGTTGCGCTTGGTTGAGTGGTAGACATCTGGGACTGGGTGGCCAATTGTTGTTTAAGTTGTAACACCTCATCCCAAGCCTCAGCCAATTGGGCTTGCAACTCTTCATTTTGTCTTTGACTGGTAGCTAGCATTTCTGCAGACACAGTCTCGATTGGTTCAGTCGATGTCTGTGTTCTAGCGGTTTGCAACAATTCATTCTGTTCAAGAAGTTGCTGTTCCAGGGCATCTTGTCGGGTCAGACTTTCTTCGAGTGCTTTGAGTGTACTATCGAGAAGTTGTTGTTGCCTAAGCATCTGCGCCGATGACAAACCATCTTCTTGGGTTTGTTGCTCTCGCAATTGTTGTGACAATTGGGTATTGTCAATTTCCAAGGCTTCAATCTTGGTTTGGGCTTTGGCAAATTCGGCTTGCACAGTTTCCAAGCGATGCTCCAAAGAAGCGACGACCGTACGCTCAACCGAAACAGCGTCATCGCCCATCAATTGCGCTTGTAAGGCTTGTGTCAATCCATCAATCTCTGCCAATAAAGCCTGTTCTTTTTCACTAAAGTTTTGTCCGGCACCTTCTAATTCTGCCGACTTCTTTAACCAGTGGGTTCTCTCTTGTTGGTACAAGGTATCCAACTCTTGAATCCGCGACTGCAATTGTTTCGTTTGCTCAGTCATTTGCTGTTCGCGATGTTGAGCAATTTCAAGATTTCTAGTGGAATTGGAAACCTGTCTTTGCAACGCCAAAAACTCTTGCTGCATTTGCTGCTCACGCAACTGACTGAGATCTTGAACTTCTGTTAAACGGCTCTCGGCTTTGGATGTACGCTGTTGTAAAGCATCGACGGCCTGTCGAGTGAGTTGCAACTCACCATGCAAAGCATTGATTTGGTCAACCTTCTCATCTCGTACTTGTCGCAACTGGGTAATTTGTCGTAGTAAATCTTGGGTTGAGAGCGTATCGACGGCTTCCAGATTGAGTTCGGTATGTTGTTGCTGCATTTGCTCGATGGCTTGCTCGGCCATTTGCAAACGTTCATACATTCGCTTTAATTCTTGCTTGAGTGTTTGATCTGTGGCACCATTAGCTAGCATCGTAGACAACCGTTCACACTCGGCTTCAAGCACCCCATTGTGGGCTTCCAATTCTTGTAAAGCCAACTGATTTTTCAACAGTTTACGACTGGTGGCAGTCAATTTCTCCGACTGCTCAAACAACTCCAATTCCAATCGGGAGACTCTTTCGACATCTTCTGTGTTTGAGGTGGTCATCCGCTTTGTAGAATGAGAGGACTTTGATGGAGAGATGGTGTCTTCCAACAGAACCTCATCCATTTCAATCATTACAGGAAGTTCGCTATCTGTTTGAGCACTGGTGGGCGATGAATCAGATAATGATGCCAACTGTTTTTGCAGCCATACATCCACAATGCCGTCTTCCAATGGCACTTTTCCATACACGTCAGCCGATGAATCCCCAAACATGTGCTTGGTGAGGTCGTGGCTACTGGCACCTGTTGACAAAGCGATAACTTTAACACCATCTAACAGATCGTCTTCGCGAATTTGTTGACACAACCGCAAGCCAATATCGGTCTCAATACTGAGAACAACCGCCCAAGGATTGTCCCGTACAACCAAAGAAAATGCCCGATTGATTGGCTCTACAGAGAGACACTGCATCGGCGTATCACTCAACCAAGCTCGAAATTTTTCGAGCACCTCAGGAGGTTGATCAACAAAGAAAATCGATGCTGTCATTTAGGGGCTCCCAACAAAAATCGAGACAATGGCAACACACAAAACCCCCAGACCGAAGCCTCTGACCAAGGGATACGATACACGTCGATGCCACGAGTTTGAGATTGGGTGTTTTGGGTATATCCACAACCAGTATAACCATAACGCGCATAGCGAGCGGCTGGACGAGAAGATTGTTCACAAACGCTAATGCCTTCTACTATCACAGCCTCCAGATCTTCGGATACATTATTAGTATCAGTGGTAACGATCGGACGACACAAGGACGAAGTTTCCACATCAAAAATGGTGATCTTATAGTCAGCGGGATCAATCGTTTTTTTGGATCTTTTAGACAACATGCCCATGTGGTGCAAAACTGATTTGGCATCAGCCTCTTCTTCGCCGATCCATTGTTGCAACGCTTGTAAATGAACCACTTCGATCATTTGCGAAGACCGAACAGTGGTTGTGGTGGGAGAAATCCAGGCCACCTGAACGGCATCGGGCAAGGTCTCAACCATCGCACACTCATTGGCATCTGCCAACAGCATTGTAGAAAGAAACAACATCATAGTGATCAGTTTAGTTTATTAGGTCTTGACATGCAAACAGTAAATAAAATTGTATCTGTGTTTTCAATGTTTTAGACATGCAATCCTTGCGTAAATTGAGCACAAACCTCAGTAAAATAAGCCTCTGACGATTGTGGCGCGGGCACTTCGGCGAGTTGCGCACGTTTCTGCATCAGTTTCTGTAAACGGCGCAATGATTGCTCTGCCAAGAATTCATGTTCCTGATGTTGCTCTTGCAAATAAATCAGTTGCTCAACGCACTCTGCTTGTAAATCAGCCTCCGCACAAACCAAGAAAGCATCAACACCTGCCCGAACGGCTTTATCCATCTGCTCCACCACAGGATAGCGACCACGAACGGCTTTCATCTCCATGTCATCCGACACGATTACGCCTTCGTATCCAAACGTCTGTCGCAACAACCCTTGTAAAATAAGATGGGACATCGTAGCCGGATGGTCAGCATCCAAGGCAGGAAACATCACATGAGCAGTCATAATTACTTCCGCACCGGCTTGGATCGCCCGTTTAAACGGATGCCACTCACAGGCTTCTAACTGAGCCATCTTTTTATTGACCCACGGCAAGTCCAAATGAGAATCCAAATCGGTATCACCATGTCCTGGAAAGTGTTTGATACAAGGAAGCACCCCAACCTCCTCCATCGCTTCCATGGTGGCAATGACTTGTTTGGCACAGACTTCTGGATCACGCGAAAAAGAACGATCTCCAATCACTGGATTGTCAGGGTTGGAATCAACGTCAGCACAGGGAGCCCAATTCCCATTAAAACCCCACTGGCGGACCTCCGTGTTCAAGGCTTGAATCACTTTTTTGGTCAAGACGAGGTCTTCTTTCTGACCCACTTGACGCATCTTTGGCCATGGATGTTCTTTGATTCGACGTACACGTCCCCCTTCTTGGTCCAAACTGATCCAAGGCGTTTCTCCTGCAGGCCACAATGCCGACAGTTGACGATTGCAGGCTTGGGTTTGAACTTTGTTCTCAATATTTCGAGCAAACAAAATCACACCCGCGGGCGATTCACCAGCCAATACTTCTCGCAATTCTTGGCTTGGCTCAAGACCTTGAAAACCGACAATGAGTCTTGCAATGGCTCTTTTTTTACGTTCTGCTCGTTTGGATACATCGGATACAATCACCACAACCTCCACTTGGCTATTCTTTTAATGGGATTCCACCAGTTCAATCAACACACCACCAGTAGACTTCGGATGAATAAAGATCACCCGTGAATCATGAGCACCTACCTGCGGTGTCTCGGTGATAAAACGATAGCCTTTCTCTTTTAGTCTGGCGACATCTTCATCCAAAGCATCGGTCTCAAAGCAGATATGATGCAAA
>CAKZLX010000053.1 GCA_937127265.1 uncultured Pseudomonadota bacterium | reverse complement strand
ATGAAGATCAAGTCATTCTTGGGTATGACAAGAAAAACAGTCTCTATCTATACAGTTTAACGATTGATCTAGAAACGTTTGATCAAGGAACCACTGAAATAACGGAGCCTAGTACAGAACCGAGTGCTGAACCAGCAACCGAACCCAGTACCGAACCATCCAGTGAACCGAGCTCTGAATCCGATAAAGGAGGCTGTTCTTCCAGTAATGCTGCGCTCTTACTTCCACTATTGTGGATGCCCGTTCTATTTCGCCGGAAAATATAGTTGCCAACCGCTACCTTTTAAGGTAAATATCCACGTCTTTTTGTGTCACAGTGAGAATGCCATGAAATTGTCGACCCGCGCTCAAACCCTTCAAGAGTCTGCCATCCGTAAACTGGACGGTATCATCCAAACCATGAGTGGAGTAGATTTCTATCGTCTCAACATTGGTCAACCTGACATCCCAACACCACCATCGATGATGAATGCGATCGCTGGATTTGAAACCAGTGTCCTAAGTTATGGACCGGCTTCTGGAACGCCACAATGTCGGACAGCATTTGCCAACTACCATCGTTTATGGCAACCCGCTTTGACCCCTGCTGATGTCGCGGTCACCACCGGTGGCTCAGAAGCGTTACTGTTTGCCTTTACCGCCATTTGTGATCCAGGCGATGAAATCTTAGCGCCAACGCCCTTTTACACCAACTACAACGGCTTCGCCACGGTCGCTGGTGCCAGTATCAAACCGATTCCCACCAGTATTGAAACCAATTTTGCATTGCCCTCGGACGAAGAGTTGGACACCATTAAGTCTGATCGCACCCGTGCATTTGTATTTTCAAACCCCAGTAACCCTACCGGTGCTGTCTACGCCAAGTCAGAAGTAGAAAGAATTGCACGATGGTGCCACCGCAACGGTATCTTCTTGATTTCTGATGAAGTCTATCGCCGTATTTGGTTTGAAAACCCACCGGCATCGGCACTAGAAGTCGATGACGCCGCTGAAGCTGTCGTCGTGATTGACTCCTTGTCCAAAACCTGGTCCGCTTGTGGATTGCGTTTGGGAGCACTGATTTCTCGCAATGTTGAACTGATGGAAAAAGTTGAACGACTCGGTCAGGCTAGACTGGGACCACAACCCTTGGCACAACATGTTGGAATTGCCGCCTTAGAAATGCCTGAGGCATATTATGAAACCATCCGTTTGATGTGGAAGAACCGCGTCGACATTTTGGCTGAAGCACTCGCAGACATTGAAGGTGTAAAATTCAACAAACCAACTGGCGCCTTTTATTCCATGGTCAAGTTGCCCGTTGAGTCCACCGAAGAATTTGCCAAATTCTTGATTACCGATTTCCGAAGTGAACGAGATGGTGCCTTTGAATCTTTGGTCGTAGCCCCAGGTAGTGGTTTTTATGTTGATCCGAATCGTGGTAAACAACAGATTCGATTGGCAGCAGTCCTTGAGCCAACCAAAATCCAACGAGCCATTGAGATTTTAGGAGAGGCTTTAATCTCCTACAACGGCTAATCTCAGCGATAATCGTACGATTATAACAGCATCAAAGATCTGATTGGTGTATTCACTGGTCTTTGGCGTATTCTTCCAATAAATCAAAGACCACTTTATAGGTCCATGGCTCTACCTGACTGAGTTCTCGAGCTACTTTGACTGGAATGTTTCGTTCACGACAAGCGTGCGCCAAAAAACGATAACGTCCACGACCAGAGGGGAACCGAAGCATTACCGTTGCCCGTTCAGCCACTGATGTTGATTGTACCAAGTCTCGAATTGGTCCCATATCTTCAGAATCCAACAAGATGGTCCGTAGCCCTTTTCGAGTGCGCAAAGCAATCAAGGAGCGAAGCATCTTCAAAATCTGGGGACGTTGGCGTAAAAACGAAGGACTTTCCAAAATCAACTGCGGATGTTTGGATATATCATCCATCCAACGACGTTTACGAACCTTTTGTAGAAAAGCATCGAGAACCTCTTGGCGACGCAACAACAAATAATCGGAACCACACAGGTGCTTGGCCAAAATTGTTTTTCCAACACCCTGTTCGCCAAAGATAAAGATCATCGGTCTTGTTTGTAAGGCGTTCGGTAAGGGTTTATCCCCTGTAAACTCGGTGTATACGCCTTGAAAGAACGATGGGTAATGCCGTACATATCGTTCGACACGTTGTTCTTTCTTTGCATTTGGCACCGATGGCTCCCGAGGTTTTAGATAACAAAAAATAAGATACCAGTTCTGTACGTTTTAAGGTACAGAGTACTGATGCGGTCGACTGTGTTGTGGACAATAGAGTGAGATTCCGTAAAGGATGTAAAACAAAAATGTTTTACAAGACCGCCTTTCATAGTATAACCAATCTCTGTTCTTCTGCGATTGAATTTACCAAATTACACACCGTACATTTCAATGCACTTTTGATTTTCTACGCAAATTCAAGACACTAATGAAAAATTTTATTTGCGATC
>CAKZLX010000052.1 GCA_937127265.1 uncultured Pseudomonadota bacterium | reverse complement strand
GAAACCATTGTGATCGAGAGAGGCCAAAATAAACTCGCCAGCAATACGTTCGCCATCGGTGGAGAGTTCCAAACGAAACTGTTCGAGTAAATGCTCATACAAGGTCGAGTCGGCAGCATAGTTTTCTTCCATTGGAGGCAAGTCATGATGGGCATACCCCCCAACCACACCTTGCTTGACCACCATTTTACCGGCTTCAATCAAGGTATCCCAATCGATATCATGTTCTTCACCGACACCATTACGCTCTTCCAAACGTTCTTGGGCATTTTCTCTTTCGAGACGGATCTGTTCGCGTTCTTTATCACTGAGGGTTGGATAGTCGTCTTCCAGTTCCAGTGCAGGATTTTCTCGGATTTCTTCCAAGAGAGTATCTTCCAACTCTTGCCCAGTGACCTGTAACAGTTGAAAAGCCTGATGCATTTGCATCGTCATGACCATTTTTTGTTGCTGTTGCAGATTCAGGGATAGATTGAGTGACATAAAACAATACCAAAAGAAGATAAACAGTCTCTATACGTAGTGTAACGAAATCCGACATTCTTTTTCTAGCAAATTTTATGCCAAACTTATTTTCTTGGGTTCATACCCCAAATCACCCTTGGCGATCTTTGGCCGCCTGCAAAAATGAAACAAACAACGGATGGGGTTCCAAAGGACGACTTTTGAACTCAGGATGAAACTGACAAGCGATAAAATAAGGATGTACCTCTGGTGGTAGTTCAACCATTTCCACCAATTTTCCATCGGGAGAGGTACCCGAAATCTGCAATCCGGCTTTGGTGAGATCTTTAACCCAGTTTGAATTCACCTCATAACGATGACGGTGACGTTCCGAGATATCGGTACTGGCATAGACCTTTTGGGCCAAAGAACCAGCCTTTAAAGTACAGGGATAGGCACCCAAACGCATAGTACCACCCTTGTCGGTGACGTTGCGTTGCTCATCCATCAAGTCGATCACCAAGTGCTTTGAGTTGGCATCAAACTCTCGTGAATTGGCATCCTTCCAGTTGAGTTGAGACTGGGCATATTCAATAACCGCCAGTTGCATTCCCAAACAAATTCCAAAGAATGGCAAGCCCGTTTCCCGTGCATGACGAATCGCCAAGATTTTGCCTTCCACACCACGCTCACCAAAACCACCGGGAACCAGTACAGCATCCACACCAGAGAGTTCCTTGGCAACCGTATCTGAAGTCAAGGTTTCTGAGTCAACATACTGCAGTTTTACTTTACAATCCAAAGGGATTCCACCATGGTGCAACGCCTCATTCAACGATTTGTATGTGTCAGTGAGATGGACATATTTGCCAACAATTCCAATCACCAATTCTTGTTGTGCATTCGACCAGCGCGACAACATTGCACGCCAAGGTGCCAAATCGGCTTTACCGGTCCAAATCTTTAAAATGTCCAACAATCTCGAATCCAATCCTTGGTCAAAGAAGACCAGTGGCAATTCATAAATGTTCGATACATCCGGAGCCGAAATTACGTGTTCTTTACGGACATTGCAAAAGAGGGCAATTTTGGAACGGATATCGGCAGGCAAGGTCACCTCTGAACGACAGATCAACATGTTGGGTTGAATACCGATTTCACGCAACTTTTGTACCGAGTGTTGGGTAGGCTTGGTTTTGAGTTCTCCAGAGGTGGACAACAGGGGTACCAAAGTCAAATGCAAATACAACACATTTTCTTCACCCGCATCAATCCGCATTTGACGGATCGCTTCCAAAAATGGCAAGGATTCAATGTCTCCAACCGTTCCACCGACCTCGATGATACCAATGTCATAATCTTCCACCGACGCCCAGATCAAGCGCTTAATCTCATTGGTGATGTGAGGAATCACTTGTACAGTTTCACCCAAATACTTCCCTTCCCGTTCGCGGGTCAGTACATTTTGGTAAATGCGACCGGTAGTAAAATTGGAACTTTTGGAGGCTCGGACACTGGTAAAACGTTCGTAATGTCCCAAATCCAAGTCGGTCTCGGCACCATCATCGGTCACAAAGACTTCACCATGTTGGTAAGGACTCATCGTCCCAGGATCAACGTTAATATAGGGATCCATCTTCACATTGATAATCCGAAGGTTTCTGGCTTCCAACAAGGTTCCCAAAGCCGCCGCAGAGAGTCCCTTACCCAAAGAAGACAAGACTCCACCGGTTACAAAAATGAATTTTTTATCGCGTACCATCGTTCCCTCACCAAAAATAGACCTGACTGTTTAACCGTTTGCAGGGTCTTTGGCATCTATTTGATTCTGTTGATTACTTGTAAAATCTACAACCTCCAAGTCCACACAGCCAACGCCATCATCAACCAGTCTACAAAGACAAAACAGCAACCGAATTACCGAAACAGCCTACACGAGCGAAAGAACCCCTCCGAAGGAAAGCCAACTGCTAAATCAACCAATCTCCAAACACAGAAAAGCATCCAAGTGACCGATAAAGCCCACAACACCCCATATACCGTACCAAATATACAAAACGACCGTAGTTTCAACGGTGAGGGCGGATCTGAAATGGGCTGAATCTCCGCAGGATAGCGAAGTGAGGTATACTCTATGTATCCGAACTTCGATAAACAAGGAAAGTCAGCCCAGTCCAGACCGCACCTCACCGTTGAGAGCAGCAGCGGAACCCATCATCCATATTCTTCCAACCACTCATACGGTGACCGTGACGACTGGTACAGTCCTGTCCGTAAAAGGTATGGTTCCACATGGTTCCACCACGCAATGTTCGCCATGTATCGGGAGAGACCACCACATTTTTGGCAAAGGGTTCGGGGAAATCACTCCACGGATCGGCAACCCATTCACTGAGAGAACCGTTCAAGTCATAAACCCCTTCAGGTGTTTTGCAATTTTCTTTCTCACCACTTTTGGTATAAGGTACATTTCTACCCTGTGGTCCCGGTCCTTCAATTGGAGTGTTACATGTTTCTCGATTGCGGTGCTTTCCATAGGAATAATTGCGCCCTTCGGTGCCACGACAAGCCAACTCCCATTCGGCAGAGGTACACAAACGCTTACCCACTTGCTCGCACATCGATTGTGCTTCTTCCCAAGTGACAGAGTGTGTAGGGTATTCCCCTTTGATGTTGGGGTATTCATAGCGATCCATACAAAAGGCCTCCACAGTAACTTCTGTGGCAGACTGGTGCCAGGAACGAGAGGGTGTGGCTACACCTATCGAAAAGGTTGTCTTTTCAAAACTGGCCATGTCGGCAGGACAAGTCTTCTGTTGTTCACAGGCTAAAAAAGAGACTAAAATAAAAAGCATAGGATATTCACTGGAGATAGATCAATGGTTGTACTCTTTTCTGTACTGCTCTCAGCCTGTTGTCGCAACGAAATCGCACCCATTTTAGATACACCACAAATTCGAGAGGCCAGTGCCGATGAAGTTTGGATGGTTTCTCTGGACGATATCATCTTGGATTCAAGCCTGCCGATAGAAGAATTGACCATTTCAGTGAACAGTTCCAATCCAGATGTTGTTGCCAGTCTGGATCAGGGGTGGATTACCCTAACCCCAAACAGTCAACCATTTAATGGACGTACAACTCTCGAAGTAACGGTGACTGACCGTTGTGAGCAACAAAGCATAGAAAGTTTTGAAGTGGTTTTTGGATCTGGTATGTCTGAGAATGACCCGACTACTGCTTGCCAGCAACAATTCACCTATATGGCACCCGAAGGAACCACTGCTGTCTATTTGGCGGGTGATTTTAATGATTGGAACACAACCAGTCACCCATTGGAACTCGACCAGGGAATTTGGCACACAGAAATTGAATTGGATACTGAAACTGCCTACAAGTTTGTGGTCGAACATGACGGGATAACGGATTGGACTTGTGACCCCACCAGTGACTGGTACCAATGTGATCCCGGACAACCCTTCCTCAACACTTGTGATTTAGGAGATGGTTCCTGCAATTCCATTGCCACTGTGGATTGTGCAAACATCGATATCGAACTGGTGGAGTGGTCTATCGAGAACGATCAATTGCGCTTGTCACTTACCTCAGAGAGTGCCCTTTCCAGTCTAGAGATTACCTACAATGGCATTGCTGAGACCTATGACTGGTCTGAGACACTGCAAATCCCACTGTCTTCCACCGATAGACACACCCTCTACATCACTGGTTACAATGCTGAGGGACAAGCGTCTGAACCAATCTATCTTCCCTTCTGGACCGATGCCTTTGATTGGAATTCGGCGGTGATCTACTTTCCCTTTGTCGATCGATTTGCCAATGGAGATCCAAGCAACGACCTCGAATATGGTACCAACTGGTATACTGGTGACTATTTGGGTGGAGATTGGCAAGGTATCATCAATCGTCTCCCCTATTTGGAAGATATGGGTGTCACCGCACTGTGGATCAACAGTCCCCTTAACAATCCCGATGGTATCTATGAAGGGTCTTGTGGGATGAGTATCACCGGTTACCACGGATACTGGCCACAATCGAATACACTATTGGAAGAACACTTTGGCGATCAAGAAACCCTACGCCGACTGATTGCCGAAGCCCATGACCGAGGAATACGGGTATTGGTGGACTGGGTTGGCAACCACACCCACGATACCCATGCTTGGTTTGAAGAACACCCAGAGTGGTATACTGACCAACAGTTGTGTACCGACAATGACAACTGGAATCAAGCACCGGAAACTTGTTGGTTTGCCCCCTATGTACCCACCCTAAACTATGCACAGCCCTCTGCGATGGTACACAGTATTAAAGACGCTCTCGATTTTGCCATAGACTATGACATCGATGGATTTCGAGTGGATGCCGTCAAACACATGCCGATGGCGGTACACTGGAATCTACAACGCCAAATTGCCAACCGCATTGAGCACTCTTCCAACACACCCTTTGATTTTTATACGGTTGGTGAAACGTTCAGTGGCGATCGTGGTTTATTACGGGATTATGTAGGACCTGAATTGTTAGATGGGCAATTTGATTTTGCACTCTATTGGAAAATCTTGGAAGTCTTTGCCCGAGGGGAAGGTTCACTTGCCGATTTAGAAGCAGAATCCCAACAGTCTCTTTCCTTCTTTGAAGGACACACCATGTCCAATTTCTTGGGCAACCACGATGTTGAACGGTTCATCTCTCACGCCAGTGGAGAAGTCAGTTCTTTGTATGGCGATGGTTTGTGTCCCAACGGAGATTGGCGCGTCGATGCGATGAACCCCGATTGGGATGAACCCTATCAACGATTGCAACTGGCTTGGACATGGCTCCTTACCCATCCGGGGGCTTCTTTGGTGTATTACGGGGATGAGATCGGCTTGCCTGGGTACCACGATCCAGACAATCGACAGATGATGCAGTGGGATTGGACCGCACGCCAATCCGCTGTTCACAATGTAGTACAAACCTTGGCCAACGCACGACAAGAGTATCCACAATTAACCAGTAAAAATCGTACAACTTGGTGGGAAAGTGATGATGTACTGGGGATTGCGATGTCTGAAAATAACCAGCATGCACTGGTATTGTTGAATCGAAGTGGCACTGTACAAACGATTTCCAATGGTCTATCTTGGACAAATTTACCAACGAATGGTACAATACAAGACCTTTTATCAGGTAACTCGATGTCATTAAACAGTGACTCTATCTCCTTTACACTTGATGCCTTGGGAGTTTCTGTATGGATTTGGGAATAATTAACACTGAAAATAATACTTTCAATATATACTTTTGAGATTTTAGTATCACGATCGTACAGTTTATATTCGTTTATTGTTGTCAATCAATTATAAGATATCTAGTTGGGTATATCAATTTCCAACATTATATACATATCATCGATAATAAACCTTAGATGTGCATTATGAACAAAATAAACCAGAGGACACTATGCTGACCGAAATTCAAATTGCAAACTTTCGTGGTATCAAAAGCACCAAAACGCTACCTCTTGCACCATTGACAGTTTTTACAGGCAAAGAAGGTTCTGGAAAATCAAGTGTTGGCCATTTCTTAACCATGCTTAAACAAACAGTGACCACCGCTGACAACAGTGTTGTCCTTTATCCTGGTGACAAAGACTCACCCGTACAGTTGGGTACCCAGTCATCTTTACTTTATCAAAAAGCCGATGGTGGTTTGTCGTTTTCGTACCGATTCAATCTGCCTACATATTTGCTAATGGAAGACCCTGAAAAAGATAAATTTAGTG
Organism: uncultured Pseudomonadota bacterium; assembly: GCA_937127265.1. Taxonomy (GTDB): domain Bacteria; phylum Myxococcota_A; class UBA796; order UBA796; family UBA796; genus CAJWHX01. The sequence continues at coordinate 4,028 of CAKZLX010000052.1, read as the reverse complement.
TTCCTACCCAATTTATCTTTGGTGAAAACATTAAATTCTCCTGTCATTTATCCAATGAAAACAGTAAACATCCCTTTGTCGAACGCTATTCCTATGAACTTTATGATAAAGACAATAAAGTTGCCTCAGCATCAAGCAAACGCACTGTGGTGAAAAGCAAAAAGTCTGAAAGCATCCAATACCCTGTAGAGACAGAAGGATACGAACTCAAGAACCGCACTGGACGCCCATGGCTACAACAACCACCAAAACACTTCTACGGTTTTTCTGATGAATTAAACACTTATTATAAAAATGCAGATGCTATCTTTGATATGAGTCATGCCCATGAACAATTGCTACGCAATATTTATTACGTGGGTTCAGATCGAACACGTTTCAACGCCTTGCATTTATGGTCAGGCTTACATCGTTTTGATGTGGGTCACAATGGTGCCCATACCATCACCGCGCTACTTGGAGCACAAGACCGAGAGATTTCTTTGGGAGAACGGCGTCGCAACCAACCGGTCATGGAAATTATTGACACCCTTCTCCAACAAATGGAACTCTTACACGGCTTCCACGTGGAAACGATTGACGCTATCGAACATGGATACTCGGTACGGGTTACCGCACGCACTTCCAAAAACAACGTCGAACTCACCGAAGCTGGAAAAGCCATTGCCCAAGTACTGCCGATGTTGGTGCAATGTTTCTGCGCCCCTCACAACTCAATCATTGTACTTGACGGTATCGAAACCCACTTATCGACCCAAGCCCAAGCCTTGCTGGCGGATGTTCTACTGACGGTCATTCAATCCAAAGAAGACGGTCTTGAACGCAACATCCAACTGATCGTCTCCACCCAATCAGAAGCATTTGTGCGCCGACTTCAACGACGGATTGCCGAAGGAGAAATCCCTGCTTCAATGATAGCCGCCTACAAAACCAGCAATCACCGACGTGGTATCGATATCGACCACATTCCACTCCTGACCAAAGAAAACACCTTGTCTGATTTGTCAGCCTACTTCACTTTTGAAGATGATGACCGCACTCTCGACATCACCGTAAGCAGTGATCTACCCACAGTGGCCGAACGTGAGTTGGAAAAACCGGTCAAACCAGCCCCGAAAAAATTAGCCAAAAAATCAACCCGTGGACCGGGAAGACCAAAAGGCTCCAAGAATAAACCAAAAACAGATGACAACAAGCCAAAACGTGGACCGGGAAGACCAAAGGGTTCAAAAAACAAACCCAAGACCGACACAGACAAACCAAAACGCGGACCAGGTCGACCTAAGGGTTCAAAAAACAAAAAGACCACTGAAAGGAAAGGGGCACAAGCCACCAAAGAAAACCGTCGTGCCAGTCGTATCAAAGCAAGACATGCTGATAAAAACGATACAAAAAACTAATGGTCTCTTTTGATGGTGTATCTTAAATCGTAAAGCCCACAACAAACTGTGGGCTTTTTCGATATCCAAACCAAACTTATCGGCGACGTTTCCAACCGAGCAGGATTAAAGGTAAAAAGAACCACGCTTGGTTTTTGTCTCCATTGCAGCCACACTCTGATGGGTTTTCTGCTGTTTCTACTGGACCATTTTGCATCACCAAAGGATGATGATAATTTCCTGTATTTTGAGGGTCATGATGAATACTCGCCCATTCGATAGACTGATCGGCGCGACCCTCAGTACCCCAAACAAATAACCACCCTTCACGAGTTGTCACCGCAACATCCAAAAAACCATCGCCATCGATATCACCAACCGCAGGAGAGCCTAAAATCCAATTTCCTGTCATCTTGGGGAAACCGTCTGCTTCCATCCCCGTTGCATCCCAAGCATGCAACAAATACCCTGCGGATACCATCAAAGCTTCTGGCAACCCATCACCTGAGATATCGGCAACTGCGGGAGCGGCTAAGAACTGCACGTCTTCAATTTGACGTGGCCACCCCGTCAACATCTCACCAGTCGCCCCTGACCAAGCACCTACCCCCTGCTGATATTCCACCACGTTACGGGCTGCTAAGGAAGCCAAGTAGATCGAGGATACGGCACCCGTAATGTATTCAGGCACCCCATCTTGATCCAAATCGGCAAAAACAGGGTTGGCAACCATTTGTACCAAGGAAGGAATGTTGGCATTGGTACCTGCTCCAAAATCGGTACCACTAAAAGATAAACTCATCGCCTCAGTTGTATCGTGGTGAATCGGTGGATTACTACCCAACATCACCGCATTGGCAATTTCAAGGTCTGCATCACCATCAATATCAGCAAATGCCAATGACGCCGGATGACCCTCGCCAATAAATGGAAGCAACACAGCCTCTCCAACCAATCCACTCACACCTGCCGGCCAGCCAGATACAAATTCAGCAGTATTGGCATCAATCAAATAGGATACCGACTGGCTACCGTTGTTGATCGCTTCATTGGTTGCCACACCAATCTCGATATCGCCATCACCATCCACATCTCCAATGGTTGGAGAGTTGATACTGCGGGTTCCGCTGACTCCACAGAGTTCCGGTGCACACAGTTCAATCGGAAAACCACCCCAGTCTTGACCTTGATGATCAAAAACATACAAACGAGAATCCATACCCGCCAAAACAATTTCCAAAGTTCCATCTTGGTCTAGGTCATAGAGTGCAGGAGCACCGGCAAATCCATTGTCATAGGCAAAGTCATTGCTGATTTCACTAGGACCACGCTCAATGATAGCCTGTGGGAATCCTGATACTACGGTACCATCGTGATGCCAAGCATAAACACCACCGTAAATTCCAGCCACTACCAGTTCAATATCACCATCACCATCCAAGTCGCCAGCAGCAGGGGTGGCAATGATCAAGTCGTGCAACTGGGCAATCTCTTGAAAAGCGGGACTGTTTTCAGAGCCTTCTCGCAATTGCGTTTGCACAGGAAATCCTGTCAATTCTTCTCCACTACCATTCAACACATGCAACCGACCGGACCCATCAGCGACCACCAATTCGAAAATACCGTCACCATCAACATCAATCATGATCGGGGAAGGTTCACCAGAGCCTGACAACTTCAGTGGAAATCCTTTTTTCAAGGTTGGATCGGCTTGCACATAAAATGTTTTTCGCATCTCTCCTTGATTCCCATCGGCATCCGTAGCCCGTAGTCGCAAGGTTACAGCCGGCTGGTTCACTCGATCCAATCGTTCGGTGATCGTCTCGGTAATCGTGGCTTCTTGAATCGCTTCGGCCAATGGGATGGTTTGTAAATCCAACGTGGTCAGCACACCTTCAAAGGCATCGGTTTCAGTACCAGCATCGACCGCTGTCCATTCACGGGGATTGTTGCCCAACCCGTATTCCAGTTCCCAACTCAAGGACTCCGTTCGGGTAGACAATACGGCCTCGACATCCAAGGTTGGTGTTTGGGTCGGATCGACAACTTCAAACCAATTCACACCACGAATGGTTACAATCGGAGGAATATCTCCTGCTTGTAGCGCTTGTACACTAGCTTCAACATTCAAACGACCATACCCATAATACGGATCCCAGCCTTCATCAGAAGGATAGGCTTTTGAGCGTGCCAAGTCGGCTTCACTCAACCAAACATCGGTAGCATGTTGTGTCAACAGTTGGGTGATTTCTCCAGGATGCAAATCCAAATCCATATCCAGTCCAGCAGATTTCAAGAGTCCAACCGCACCCGTTATCACCGCTACAGAACCGGTTGCACAAGCAGAAGAAGCAGCCACCATGGTCATCCGAGCACCAAAGTTATTGCAATTCCAAGTGTTCATGTAACTGACAGGATTGTTGCGGGTGTTCCAAGTGATCGAATGCACGTACATCACATCATCCAACACCGCCGGAAAATTGTGATGATAGGCGTTCTCATCTCCAGCAGCACCAATCAATAAGGTTCCCATGTCCCAAGCATATCGAGCGGCTTCGGTGGTTGAATCAGCATTGCTCAAGGCTCCAACCGCCATGGTAATCCCTGCCAAACCCATATCGGCACCATAAGCAATCGCTTCGGCACAAC
>CAKZLX010000051.1 GCA_937127265.1 uncultured Pseudomonadota bacterium | reverse complement strand
GGGTGTAGCAGTGTCCGTCTTGTTCTTGCTGTTTGAGGATATGTTGAATAATCGCCATAATGCGTTCTGGATGATCGAGAGCCATTCCTTGTTCAAGGGCAATTTTGTCGGCCGTTTTGAATCCAACACCTTTGAATTCTTCGCAGAGTTGATAGGGGTGTTCCAATACCATCCGAAGGGCTTCGCTTTTGTATTTTCTGACCAACCGAAGACATAGAGCCGTTCCCAAGCCATACCCTCGGAGCATGATCTCTAACTCGCGGGTTTGAACATCTTGCTGCCATTGTTCGGCGATGGCTTCGGCTTTCTTCTTGCTAATGCCTTTGATTTCAGCGAGGCGTAGTGGAGCCGTATTCAATATCTGTACCGTCTCTAAACCAAAATGCTCAACGATACGTTCTGCCGTCTTGGCACCAACTCCACTCATTTGAGATTTTAAATAGAGTTGGAGTCCACTTTTGGTTTGTGGAGAGTCGACCAAGGCTTGTTTGGCTTCAAATTGCTCTCCGTAGTTTGGAGAAAACTTCCAACTACCAGTGAGAGAGACTGCGGTTCCAGGAACCAAGTGCCCTAAGGGACCAACGGCAGATACAATTCCTTCAGTAGTAGAGATACTGACTACAGCAAAGGCACTTTCATCGGATTTGTAATCAATTTTGTGGACTTCACCTTGTAGGGTGTTGGACTTGGTTGGTGTGGGATTTGTATTTGACACGTGTGCGGACGTTTATTTGGCGTAAACTTCGTACTGTTGGATGTGATAGTGTCCCATCGCCCGTACCACAATGCGTTGACCGAATTCGGCTTCCAACTCTTCGATTGTTTTGAGTTCGAGATTGTAGAGCATATCCGCCACTTCTGGATTGGTATTGGCAAAGATCGATTGGGCTCGTTTATTCCGACCGTGGATGCGTTTGAGTTCGCGAATGATGTCATAGACCACAGTTTGGGTGTCACGAATGCTGCCAGTACCTTGGCAGTACGGACAAGTTTGTGAAATGCTGGAAACCAAGTCTTCTTGAACGCGTTTACGGGTCATCTCAATCAAACCCAAGTCCGATATTTTCAAGAGGTTGGTACGAGCTCGGTCTTTACGAAGGGCATCTTCCATGGCTTTGTAGACGCGTTCTCGATTTTCGGCTTTTTCCATATCAATATAGTCAAGAACAATAATTCCACCAATGTTTCGCAATCGCAATTGGTTACAGATTTCATCGACAGCTTCAAGGTTGATCAGCAAGGTAGTATCTTCGAGGGTATTTTGCCCAACAAAACGACCAGAGTTTACGTCAATAGCCGTGAGTGCTTCTGTTTGGTCGATAATCAAATATCCACCCGACTTTAACCAAACCTTCCGATCGAGCGTTCTGGAGATCATTGGCTCAATATTAAAAGTATCGAAAATGGGTTGTGAGTTTTTGTACAGACGGATTCGACTCTTTAGTTGACTAGCAAACACATCGACAAACTTGACTATTTTGTTGTGTAGGCCTTTATTGTCAATGAACATTCGATCGACGTCTTCAGTGAAAGAGTCTCGAACGACGCGTAGTGCCAGGTCTTGGTCCTTGTGGAGAAGGGCGGGCGCTTTGGATTTTTCTTTGTTTTTTTGGATTTTACGCCAAATGTTTTGGAGGTAGTCCCTATCTTGTTCAAGTGCGCTGAGTGCTTGCCCTTGACAGATAGTTCGTACGATAAATCCACATCCAGCATCGCGATGTGACTCTACAAAGTCACGTAACTTTCGGCGTTCTTTTTCTTTGGATATCTTCTTGGAAATACCGATATTGTCTACAGTTGGCATGCAGACTGTAAAACGACCAGGAAGGGTGATATGTGTTTTGACCCGTGCACCTTTAGTGCTAATGGGGTCCTTGGATACTTGGACCATGATTTCTTGGCCTTCTCGCACCAAATCTGAAATCGGTGGGATGCCTTTCCCAGAGGTATGTTTGGAAGATGTTTCAATGACCGTGTGGTCGTCATCGTCGTCTACATTTGCAGAATCTAAGGTGCGCTCGATAAACTCGGTGTAAATGTCACCAGCATATAAAAAGGCGGCTCGTTCTAAACCAATTTCCACGAAGGCGGCCTGCATACCGGGAAGAACCCGTACTACCTTACCCAAATACACATTGCCGATGTAACTTGTGTGATCTCCACGATCGATGTGTAATTCAGCGAGTTGACCTCGTTCCATGATTGCGACGCGTGTTTCTCGTCCCGTCGTGTTGATAATGATCTCGTTTCCCATGAAAAACTCCAGATAATGTATTCTCGAGTGCGTATATCCATGCGGTAAAGCCACTGTTTGATGTGGACTGTTCCTGACGATGACACAACGTGAATGCATATTGTTGTTGTGTGGCAAAGTGTGGCATGCGATAGTCTCTAGAGAAGTACAAAGATTGTTGAAAAGTGAGTGGTGAACAACAGTTAGATTTGGGGAAAGAACTGTTTGAACACAAAATTCTATACAACAATGTGTCACGTTTCAGTCATTTCGTCAATCTCAATTCGGAACTACACTCGGGCATTTAGTTTAGAAAGTAGATCAGGGTGTGACACAAAATTTGTGTTTTTCGATACTGGTGTTGAGTGAACCCTTACAAATAGGATAGTCTATGGAAGCGATAGACCTTGGAGAATAGATGCTACACTTCTTATGGTTAGCCACAGCATCCGCTGAGCCAGTAGACCCATTTTTGGAAGAGAGTACCGCAGACTTGTTTCGACTAGAACGGGATGTGGTCACAGTTGCATCTCGCTATACCCAAACCTTGCAAGAAGCGCCTTCGATTGTCTCTGTAATTACAGAAGCCGATATTCATGCTATGGGTTTTCGCAATTTAACCGATGTGCTTCGTACGATTCCCGGCGTCTATATTTCGGTGTCCAAAGAGTCTCGTAATTTGGCTTGGTTTAGAGGTGTGATCTCATCCGACAACAACAAGATTCTCTTATTAATCGATGGCGTTCCGTGGTATGACGGTGTGTATACCCATGCTTGGATTGATGATGTTATACCATTGTTTCACGTCAAGCAGATTGAAATTGTAAAAGGACCTGGTTCTGCAGTATACGGAACCAATGCCTTTTCGGGTGTGATCAACGTGGTCACCAAACCTGCCGAAGAAATTGCAGGCACCCAAATCAGAATCTCCACTGGTTCGTTTGCCCGTCAAGAGGTGTCGCTTTTGGCAGGAGACACTTTTGAAAATGGTAGTTCCATCAAAGCCTATGCTAGAATGTTTGATTTGCGTGGGGATGGTTTAACGGTCACGCCAAAAGGAGAGGCTAACATTCGGGGAATCAACCCTAAACAGTCCATCAACGGTGGTTTGGAGTTCAAGTTCAAAGGTACAACTTTGAGATATGACTTTCTCGATTATACCCACACTTATTTTGTGAACCCTCAAAATGATATTGATTCAGTGTTGTTAGAAGGCGTGGACAATTTTAACTTGAATTATCGCAATGATTTCTTTTATGTTCGTTCGGACTTGTCAATGGGGGTGATCGGTTCGGTTTCTCCATATTTGTTTACCCAACGTTACGTCAATACATCCAACTATGCTTATTACACAGGCTTAAGCCAAGATTCCGATGGGAACATTTCTGAGGGTGAAAGTCTGGTACATGCGATTAAGTTTACCGAGCGTTACGGCGCTGGATTGGAAGCCCAAATTCAACCGACACCCAAACACATGTCTGTTTTAGGGGTTGGTGGAGATTTTACCTATGTGGCTGATGTTCAAGATTATGTGTATGCCGATGGTTCAGGTGAAGGTGTTGCAACGACATTTGGAGCGCCAAGTAATTCATGGCTTACTGATGTATTTACCTTTGCACAACACACTTGGACGGCCACGTGGTGGATGGAACTGATGGGTGGTGCTCGTTTGGATGCCTATAATCTTTCGGGTTTGTCGGTGTCTCCACGAGCTGGTTTGTTATTTGTTCCGACCAATGGCGCTTCGATTAAACTGTTGTACGGTCGTGCATTTCGTGCACCGAATGTTCGAGAGTTATTGGTGAGTGTTGCCCCAGATGAGTTTGGAGAGGTACCGTTCACCAATGGAAACGCAACGCTTACACCAGAGTATATTGACACTGTGGAACTTGATTTAATGGGGCAGTCGGGACAAGATTTTAAAGCACGAGCTTCAACGTTTGTTTCGATTCTAGAAAACCAAATCATCAAGAATGTCTTGCCAGAAGGGGTTACCAGTGGACTGGGCAATCAATTCTATGCAAATCTAGGCTCTACATCAGTGTTTGGATTTGAAACCGAAGTCGAATGGCGTCCCGAAAATTTTGCAGTTGATCTTAGTTATTCGGGTACGTTTGCCAATGATTTGTCTACAGGAAACCAGCAATATGCATTTCCGCAACACATGGGGCATTTTCGTTTAGGTTGGCAACCAGATCGTGGAATCTGGGTAAATCTTCGGGGTGATGCTTATGGTAAGAGGCCACGTACCGATTGGACCACCGCTTCAAAATTGCCCGATGGCAATCCGTTTGCCTTAATCCATCTCAACACAGTCTATTCTTTACAGGAAAAGGCAGGTTGGTCAGTGGAGGGTACCATATTCAATTTGTTGGACAGCGATTATGACACAATGGTGTTCTTGGATGATGTGAATGCATTAAATGATGATGGCTCCCCGAAATACCCCAACAATATTGAAGGTTCGGAACGGGCAATGTACGTTAGCATTCAAAAATCTTTTCAGTAAAACAGCCTGTCACAGAAGGATCTTGGCAATAACAGGATCCTTTTGTAGTTTTTTTGGTTATTTGCGTTAAAAAGTCTTGACATGTCAATAGTAAAAGAATAACTTGTAAACAAGATGACCGTTCATCTTCATCAACATTATTATGTATTAAGGACAACACAATTGGGAGATTCTGTTATCCTTGGCTTCTTTTGGAAGGGAAGTCTTTTGACAAATAGATTTATCGTGGTTCAATATTGTGTGGGAGCTTTGTTGAAAATGGTAGAAACCCCATGGTACATTCTGTTTTTCAGTTTGTTAGATTGCGTTGTTGGAGTGTTCGGTTGTCTCTCCATTTTTATCCAAGACAATCAATTCTCAATTTCAGTGAGAACACTGAATCCATGAGCGAAAAGTCATCGCATTTCCTTTTCGGATACGATAAACTAAAATTAGAATGGAGGAACAATGTTACATCTCATCCTTGCCTCATCATTGGCATTTGCCCAATCTACTAATGACACCCCAGAAGAAGGTGCAAAGACTGAAACCATCAGTAAATTCAAAGAGCAACTAATCCTTGCAAAGCAGCAGATTCAATCGAACAATTTATCAGGTGCTTTGAATTCTTTAAAAATGGCTGAAAAGGAGATGGAGAAAACGGATCGTTTGCTCACCAGCAATGAGATTTCACAAGTTTGGTATTATCGTGGTGCGATTGCATCATTGTCTGGAGAAGACCCCTTGGACGCTTGGCGTCAAGCCTTGATTATCAATCTTGGCCAAGAGTGGGATGGGGAACTGGTTAAGGATGAAGTCGCCCAAGACGTATTTTTGGCACTAAAGACAGAAGTTCAAAACCGTCGTATTGTATCGATTCAGCATCCGCAAGAGTACGGTCAGGCAAAATTGTATGTGGATGGTTTTCTTCGAGCACCTGGAGACTTTGTTTATCAAGGTGAGCATTTTGCGCAGATCGAATGTCCCAAAGGCGATGTACACAGCACTTGGACTGACTTTGAAAAAACATTCAAATGGATCAAGATGTGCCCTTACAAATTTGACGTTACCGACATGCCTGAACCCGAGGTGGTGGATGAATGGGATATGTTTGGTGGTGGATTTGGTGGTGAGGAGTCTGCTCCCGAAGTGAACATGAGTAACCAAGTCGTAGCGGCACCGTTATGGGAGCGTATGGATAAACGTACGCTATATGGTTCAGTAGGTTCAGCGACTTTGGCTGCTGTCTTATACGGAGTATCGATGAAAAACAACACCTTATTTGAAGATACGACCAGTGGTCTCAGTGTTGCGGAACTCGATTCTCTTCGTTCAAAAACAAACACCATAGCCATTTCTTCGATGACCTTTGGTGTTTTATCTGGTGGTTTATACATGTACAGTATGACCACAGCGAAAATCTCTGAATGAGTGTTGTGTGGTAATTTCACATTAGTGTGGTAAGTCCAACCTCAACAGTGATCATAGTAAGCCATTTTTAAGGTTCCTGAAAAAGGGTCACTTACCAATTTATCCAAAATAAAACTTAACATAACTTATGATTTTACACCCATCTCCAACATTAAAAACACAAGCCATCATCACAGTGCCAGGTGACAAATCAATCTCTCACCGCGCCCTAATGTTCAATGCATTAGCTACAGGTACAGCACACATTGAGAATATGTTGATGGGTGAGGATGTTTTATGCACCTTACAGATTCTTCGACAGTTAGGTGTGCCGATTACACTATCGGAGCAGTATTGTATTGTTGAAGGCGTTGGAGGTCATTTTCAACAACCGTCATCCGTCTTATACTGTGGCAATTCAGGTACAACCATGCGTTTGATGCTTGGACTATTAGCACCACAGCCCATCAGCGTTATTTTAACTGGAGATGCATCTTTGCAAAAGAGACCAATGGATAGGGTCACACATTACCTAAGGGATGTTGGCGTATCTTATCCTGAGTCTGATAATTTAGCTCCAATCATCCAACAGGGATGCACTACTATTCCACATTTTGATTTTACCTTGCACATTGCCTCCGCTCAAATGAAGTCGGCTCTGTTATTGGCAGCTGTTCAATCCGCTGGTGGTATTGTTCGAGGTGGAAAATCGTCACGCGATCACACTGAAAAGATGTTGAAAGGTATGGGGGCCTCTGTCCTTCAAGAGGCTAATGGGGATGTACAAATCCAACCAAGTACTCTCAAAGCACAAGATATCACAGTTCCCAATGATATATCCTCGGCAGCATTTTTTATGGTCGCGGCTGTGCTGAGTTCTCAAACCACGATTGAACTACCAAACGTGGGTCTCAATCCTACCCGTGCGGGGATTATTCATACGTTACAGCGAATGGGTGCTTCAGTTACGATTGTCAATCAACGCGAAATGTGTGGAGAGTTGGTTGGAGATGTTGTTGTGTATCCATCATGTTTAACAGGTATCACCCTGAACAAAGATACGATTCCAACAATGATCGATGAACTTCCGATTTTGGCATTGGCTGCAACACAGGCATATGGGACGACAATTATTAGAGGTGCGGCCGATTTACGCAAAAAAGAGTCTGACCGAATCCATTCAATCGTGCAGATGTTCAAGACTTTTGGTGTCGATATCGTTGAGTATCAAGATGGCTTTTCGATAACTGGGCCACAGTCAATCCAAGGTGGAAAGATCGAAGGGTTTGGTGATCATCGAATTATCATGACTGCTGCAATTGCTTCCTTAATTAGCGAAAATCCAATTGTTATCGAAAATGTGGATGCAGTGAATACGTCATTTCCAAATTTTTGGGAATTATTTGTTGAAATCGGTGGACGATTCACTTCTTAAAATATGGGGCAATAGGGATGTCTTGACATTCTTTGTGCGAAAGGTTAGACTTGTTCCCTATATATCACTTCTGGTGTGGTGTATAGTTTATTCTTTAACTTACCTGTAAATACATTAGGAAATGTAATGTCAACAAATGATTTTTGGGGCAAGGATTTGTCCGAATTAAACGACACTGATTTTGATGCAATGCTCGAGTCTGTCGACACAAACACAATCTCTTTGCAATCTGTTGTGAAAGGGACCGTACTGCGCATCGATGCTGAGCGTGTACTTATCGATATCAATTATAAGGCAGAGGGTTTTGTCGATATCAATGAATTCAAGAATGAAGACGGTGAAATCACTGTACAAGTGGGTGATGTCGTTGAAGTGTTCTTAGAGCGAGTCAATCAAGAAGCTGGAGCATCTGAAATCTCAAAGAAGAAGGCAGACCAAGTAAAAGCTTGGGAAGTGATTGCAGCAAAATATGACAACAATGAAACCATCAAAGGTGTTATCACCCATCGCGTAAAAGGTGGTTTGAGCGTTGACATCGGTGTCAAAGCCTTCTTGCCAGGTTCTCAAGTGAGTCTCCGTCCAATGAAGAATCTTGAGCAGTTGCTTGAGCGTGAATACGAATTCCGCATCATCAAATTCAACAAGAAGCGTGGTAACATCGTATTGTCTCGTCGCGCATTGCTTGAAGAAAAACGTCGTGTGGAACGTGCTAAGACATTGGAGAAGTTGGAAGTTGGAAACATCATGCGTGGTAAAGTGAAAAACATTACCGAATACGGTGTGTTTATTGACTTAGGCGGCATCGATGGTTTGTTGCACATCACCGATATGACTTGGGCTCGTATCTCTCATCCGGAAGAAATGGTTCGTAAAGATGACGAGATCGACGTTCTTATCTTGAAATTTGATGCTGAAAGCCAACGCGTAAGTTTGGGACACAAACAGTTGTGGCCAAATCCTTGGGAAGGCGTGGAAAGCAAGTATCCTGTTGGTTCCTTGGTGAAAGGTAAAGTTGTCAATATCGAGAAATATGGTATCTTCGTTGAACTTGAGAAAGGAATTGAAGGTCTAATTCACGTAACTGAGTTGTCTTGGGACAAGCGTGGCGGAGCAACACATCATAACTACAACATCGGTGATGAAGTGGATGCTTTGGTGAAAAACGTTGACTTGAAAGAGGCA
>CAKZLX010000050.1 GCA_937127265.1 uncultured Pseudomonadota bacterium | reverse complement strand
TGGGTTTGTAAGATGTACACAAAGATGGCATAGAGTACATCACCTCGTTGGTCTCTTAATTGTACAAACTCGGTGTCGACCAACAATCGGTCGTAGAACTCAGGGCGTCTGGAATATTTGAAATATTCGAGAAACTTGGTCAGCAAGAACGAACGATGGTAAGTGGCTTGTATATCGGGATCGTCGATTTGTGAGAGGTCTTTGAGACTGAATTTAAAGTGTGGAACGAAGGATGTACAGCCTCTGGGGAGGTTGACCAACTCTTGAAAATTGGTCGGTGACTTCCACGGTGTGACTCCATTGTAGAGTACCAGTGGAAAGACGAACGGTAGCATCTTGGGGAATTTTGAGTCACTTGTAGATTTGATATAGTGTGAATACCACAAATAGAGATACTCGAAAAATCGCCAAGCCATAGTGTAATCATCGGTAGACTGGTGTTCGAACATACAGTAGACGTAGATGGTTTCGGTATCTGTTTGATTCTTTCGAGGTTGTAACTCTAACGACAACAACAAATCTGATCGTTTCTCGCTGATCGTGGGTTCCGAAAAGTTAGTCGGTTGATATTGTAGAGAGTCCCAATCCACTCGACGGGACAGGGATGCAGGCAGTTCGATTTCCAAATAGGCTTTGGCGACATCTGGACGTTCCATCATTAGTTTGAACAAGACATCATGCGGTGTTTTACCTTCGGCAAGTCCTTGGTTGTACAAGTCTTGGATTTGTTGGAAACGCTCGATGGCCTTTTGGTGGTCGATGGATTCTGTCTGGTTATCAGGTGTTTTTTTGGTCATTGTTGCTCCGGGGTTGGAGCGGTATTGGCAAGAATTATGCCAACTGAATACTGCCGGTATTATCGGATGACTAGCAGTGTTGGGTGAAAGTTCGTCAATTTCACCTGTCGAAAACCCTGAAAAAGTGTCGAATTCGTCAATTCTTTGATACCAATGATGCAACTTTTGGAAGGTGTAGAGGGTCGTTTTCGACACTTGGACTGTCGAAATTTCTGTCGCAGGTGATATTTCATCACAATCAGGCTGGTCGTTTACAATACCCAATTCAGAATCATACAGAGAAACTCATCGAGCGTCCCAACCAAAAACGCCAACGATCGGAGGGTGATCAGATAGATCAACACCATCGGCATCGATAAAGTGGCTGGGGTGTTCCCAAGAGTCCAAAGTAAGGGTCAACGTATCTCCGCTACGGTACCAAATCTGGTCGATATGGTTGGGCTCAGCACAGTCCAGTTCCCAACAGGCATGGCTCAAACCAACCTCCGATAATCGATCGAGCATCTCCATATCAATCGGGTCATTAGGTTCAAGGTTGAAATCTCCCATCAAAATAACGGCACCCTCCAATCGATTGGTCTCGGTGATGATGGTGTCTATTTGATCAGAACGGATATCCGAATCAACTTCATTATTACCGGCTTCAAGATGCGTATTGAGGATGTGTAGAGGTGAATCACCCATGGTTACTGATGCTATTTGTACACCTTTACTGGCAAAGCAATCCGAGGCACTGTCGATGTAGCCGTTACAACCATGGTAGTAGACTTGTTTGCTTTCTCGTAAGGGGTGCTTACTCAACAAGGAAAGCCCTGAACCATAGACTTTTTCTGCATCTAAGGGGGTATCAAACACATCGATATGCTCAAAACCAGCTCCTTCGATCCAAATCTCCCGATTGTCCTCTATCCAATCTTCTTGCAAACCCACCAGGTCATAGTCGTCGAGTAATGGTGTGATTTGTTCGATTCGTCCAGTGGTATCATCTCCTGTAACTTCAGGGGGTAAGCCATGGATGTTGTAGGTGAGTACCGAGAATGTACCGGATGAGGGTGCATCTTTTGTGTCGGAATCAGAACACCCGAGAAAGGTTAGCAAGGAAAGGATTACCATATCAGCACCAAAAATGAGGGGAAGTGTTTTTCTGTGGAAAAGAGTTTGACTTTACATCCAATCGGAACAGGAAAGTCCACTGGAACTTTTAGCATACCATGTGCGTAGTGTTCTTGAAACAGCCGCCAACACTCGATAATCCGTTGGTGTCCCCATGACCACGGAGGATCCAGAAAGACAAAGGGGGCTTTGGGAAAGTGTTCTAATGCATCGTGACTGTGGAAACGTATCTGTTCGGTGCCACCATATATTTTAGCATTGTGTCGACACATGCTGGCTCGGGTTTGATCCCATTCATTGCTGATCACTGTGGTGATCAGCTCTTGTTGGGCAAAAGCGATTGTATTTCCCCCGCATCCAGCAAAGGCATCGTAGACCGTAGCATAGGTAATATTTTTGGCGATACGTAAGGCATGTCTTTCAGGTGTCAAAGAATACCGTCCTTCTTGGTCGACTTGTATGCCTTGATGCCATTTGGAAAACAGATCGGTGACGGTACGTTGCCTAGGGAGGAAAAAAGCACTGTCTTTCTTGGGAGCTAGGGTCGGTGTGTGAACTATCTCGATTGGTTGTCCACCCAGTGAGAGCTTTTGCGCCCGATAGAGTGCTCGTTGTACAGTGTGTGCAGGTTGTCTACCGAGACCACAGCCCAATACTTTCTGTATTTGTTTGGGCGACAAACTAGGATGATGGACAATCTGTTGTACTTCAACTTGATGTACTTCTGCTAAAAAGTTTTCAGCGAACAATTGTAAACAACGCAAGGCTTTTGGGGGATCATTGTGCCAAGCCCACTTCAATACGTGCAAGTGCACATCCAGTGGATAGTCATCGGCCTCCACAAAGGGTGCCATGTCTCGACCCCGTATGCCTTCGGAACTGGCGTGACGCCAACAAATAAAACCACGTTCTCGGATCCGTCTAGGAGTGAGCGCATTGTGGGTATATCCCTGAAATAGCTGACAGGTGACTTCAGTGTTCAAGACTTTATCGATCCAATTTTTACTTGGTACATCGGCATTGTTGGATAGTTGTAAGGATTGTCGCAACTCTTGGGCTTTGATTTTACCGTGGGGTAAGATGCTTTTGAGCCACTTCCGAATAGACTGTGTTTTTTTTGGTTGGGCAGTCCACATCGATTCTCTAGCCGTCCACCACTTGTGGATGAGTATCGATGGATTGGGATGCTTCTCTCCCATTTGACTTTCGATACGTTCACTATGGTTGTCGGTGGTGGTCATTTGGATCAGTTTGGGGGCAAACGATTGTAATGCCAACGGTAATTGTTGTCCGCTATGCTCAGTTTCAATCGCTGTTGTGGATCCAGACCTGGTGACCCCAGTCGGTGTGATAATAATCGAAATGCTCATTTCAGAAACCTGTGTAAAGCAATGCCTTCAGGGCAGAAAAGGGATATGTATTCAATATGGAACTTACGTATCAATTCCCTTTATTCGTTGTCGCATGGTTTTTGCAAATGGGTTTGCATGAGGGTGGTCATGCCTATGCCGCCTATTACTTGGGTGATGATACGTCATACTTGATGGGCAAACGGTCGGTGCATCCTTTCGATCACGTCGAGTGGAATGACATGGGGTCGATATTCATGTCGGTACTGCTACCCACCGCTACTGCCGCAATGGGAATGGTTCCAATGGGGATGGCTTCAGTGCCGGTCAATCCAATGCGCCTGAAAAATCGCAGCCGAGATATGGCCATGATTGCTTTTGCCGGTCCACTTGGAAACATGGTACTGATGATACTTTGTTTGCTCCTACACAAGGCTACTGGCTTCTTGCCTTATACCAATATGGTAGAGAATCCCGATGCTGGTGTTGGAGTAGGAAGTATTGTTTGGTTAATTGATGAACTTTGTCGTTGTGTGTATTTGACGTCGGCCTTGTATGCGGTCTTTAATTTGATACCGATACCACCCTTGGACGGATCTTCGGTTCTCAGACACTTTTTGCCTCGTTCTGGACAATCTTTGGTTGATTCGATTCGTCCCTATGGCTTTACGATTTTGATGGTGCTCTTTTGGGTCGGTGATGCCGGTAAGTACTTGTATGCACGATTGGCACTGCTCTTGGCTTTTTGGTGAGTAGAAAGGAACAGTTGTTTTGGGAAGTCACCTAAAACAAAAAGAGACCTTTCCGAAGAAAAGTCCCTTGTGCTTTGAACTGGTGAAAATCGATTATTTGCCAGTACCTTGTTCAACATCAGCAAATTTACCGAAGTCTTGGCTCATCATCCACTCTGGGAAGGTGCTGTTCATGCCAGTACCAGCCCAGTGACGAGAAATACGAGCAACGAAAAGACGATCGCCAGGGTTGATCATCGCTTTCAAGGCGTCACGGATTTGAGAAGCCGATTGGTTAGAACGAACGATCCACACACCGTTTTTAGACAAGGCATTTGCCCAAGGGCGCATTAGTTGCACGGCAGCGTCGAAACGAGCTTGGGCAGCGGGATCATCTTGCATGTTGATGTAACTAATCATGAACATCATAGGGAACTCCATATTGTTTTGAGGTTGATCTTTTCAAAAGTCTCATAGTGGGATAACCAGTTTTTATGAAACAGACTAGAAATATCATTGTCACAGGTTCATCAAGAGGCATTGGACGTGCAATTGCCGTTAAATTGACCGAGCCAGGTGATCGCGTACTCATTAATTATCTCCACAATCAAGAAGCCGCTGCCGAGTCTGCTCGCTTGGTACAAGAAAAGGGCGGAGAGCCAATTGTGGTGCAAGGTGATGTACGACAAGAAAGCGATTTGAAACGAATGGCCAAGACGTTTGAACGGGTCGATATTCTTGTCCACAACGCTGCGATTGGGGTGATGAAAGATTTCCGAAAAATTCGCACCGGTCAGTGGGATTTAACCATTGAATCATCATTGCGTCCTTTTTGGTTGCTGTCAAAACATTGTCCAGTGCAAAAAGGCTCGTTGATTGTTGGTATTTCCTCGATGGGGTCTCAACGTTATATTGAAGGCTATGCCGCAATGGGGGCT
>CAKZLX010000049.1 GCA_937127265.1 uncultured Pseudomonadota bacterium | reverse complement strand
AACACTGCCAAACGCTGAGGACAGATTAATAGTGGCATCCACACCAGAAATCACCCGTCCATCTATCAGAGGCTCATTGGTTACAAAAACCACTAGACCACTATCCTTTGCGGATATATCTCGAACAGATTCAATCCGTACAAATCTGGCTGTATACCCATAAACACTCTCCACCTCAGGCATAAACAGCACCTCAGGCAAAGCACAATCATGATAGACCACTGTCTGCTGTTTGTGAACAGTCGCACTACGCAGCAGCGCCAACAGAGGCATGGTTTGAGAGGCAAAGGAAATGACTTGCCCAACCGATACACCGTAAAGATGTCCAATTCCCCACTCCAACACAGAAGACAATTGATGCCCAAGTCGAACATAGTCATAAGCGGTCGGCAATGTAGAGAGAGTCGCCTCGGTAACAGTACCTTCATCCAGCAATCTTTGAAGTCCTTCTACAAATTGCACCTTGGCCTGTGACTCATCGTAAATATCCAGCCGATGCGTGGTTAGGGTCGTCCAATCAGATGGCATATGGTGTAATATCTGTTGAATAACGGTCTGCAGTGTAGCCAATTCGCTCATGGGTTCTCCGAGGTATACTGTCTATCGATATAACCTAAAAACAAGCCTTGATCACCACAAAGCCATGGCGAAAAGAAATGACCATTAAATAGAGCGCACCCAAACACCTGTTGGATAACAATTTTGTTTATAGACCCTATTTGTGGATGCATTTTATCAAGGAGGATTTATTCTAAAGCACAAACCAACCGACAATTGCTATCGTCCACAGATAGTAGGCAAACTTCCAAAAATTACCTGTGTTTACTACTTTCTCCAGCAGTTGCAGCGCAAATACACCACTGACAAATGATACGACTAACCCCACTAGCAATGATTGATGCGCTGAGGAATGAAATGTTGTCAACTCATCCATCTTTAAAATAAAGCCTCCCAATATCGCTGGTATCGATAGGAGAAAGGAATATTTTGTTGCCGATTCGCTTTTCAATCCCAAAAGCATCGCAACAGCAATTGTGGAACCACTTCTTGAAATCCCTGGCGTTATTGCCAGTCCTTGTGCAGTCCCAATTAACAAAGCATCTTTCCATGTAATCGCACCTTCATCTCGTTCCCCTTTACTCAAATACTGGGTGGCAAACAAAAAGCTTCCGGTCACAAAAAATGCACTGGCAACCATTTTGGGCGTATGAAAAATTTGCTCGAACAAGTCCTCAAACAAAATACCAATCAAGGCCGTTGGCACAGAGCCCAGCACAATCCACAATGCCAAACGACTTTCTGGAGCGAAAGGTCTTGTAAAAACTGATACAATCAGTTTCAGCAAATCTTCCCGCCACCTCAATATAATCGCCCCTAGTGTCCCTATGTGAAGCACCAAATCAAAGACAATCGGCGTATGCTCCTCTTGTAGCCAATTCTGAAAAACAACCAGGTGTCCCGAAGACGAGACCGGTAAAAACTCGGTCAGTCCTTGAACCAAGCCTAATAATGCGGCCAATAAAATATCCACGATCTCTCCTCAGAGTTAGGGTTGGTGATGTGTAGATTGCTATTTTGACGATGAGGGTGGCACGGGTAAGACAATAGACTTCTTCGGACTCGACCCCTCTTTCGACTTATCTTGCTGATCTTTTTTTGTGGTTTCCGTGGTGGAGGGTTTTGTATCCGATTCATCTTTGATTCGGGGATCCATTCCTGTTTCGGAGTCTAAACCGCTCAGATAAATCAAAATGCGTTTGGTATCGTGCTTGTCGATCACCATTTCATATGCCGGCATGATTCCTTTGCCCTCTTGGACCAGTTTGATACCGTCCGAATACTCACCATCCGAATACATCCCCGTTAATTTTGGTGACTTGGTGGCCTGTGCCAACGGGGTATTGGCCAATCCAGCAGTGCCGTGACATTGAAAACACAAATCATCATACAATTCTTTGCCTCGTATGTGCGGCAAAGGAATGGTCTTCGGTACCTCGGCGTACAACCATGTAGAAAGCAACATCAATAACGTCATTTGGGTTTGTAACCAATTTACCGATCATTGGCGATGGGAAAAGAACTTTTACAGCTGTATCAAGGCTAAAAAACCAAAAAACCCCACCGAAGTTCAGTGAGGTTAAAATGGCGGTGCTGACGGGACTCGAACCCGCGGCCTCCGGCGTGACAGGCCGGCGTTATAACCAACTTAACTACAGCACCAAATATGTTTAAGACCAAAGATGGTGGGCGTACTTGGACTTGAACCAAGGACCCTCAGTTTGTAAGACTGATGCTCTAGCCAACTGAGCTATACGCCCATAAAATGGGGTGCATCTTTCTTAACACTCTCCTAATGTAATCTGTTTAAAAATAGACGTCAAGGCAAATCGTTTCTTTTTTCATCATCGGATGCATTTTCTTGAATAAAAACAAATGGCAACACTTCATCAATCGATGATACACATCGTACTTCCATCGATTCCAAGACAAAGTTCGGAAGATCATCCAGATTGGCTTTGTTTTCGACGGGCAAAAAACACAATTTCATTCCCCGAGCATGGGCGGCTAATAATTTTTCTTTCACACCACCGATAGCCAATACTCGACCGCGTAGTGATATCTCACCGGTCATCGCTACATCTGAACGCAACCTCTTGCCCGTAAGCGAAGACAGCATTGCACAAGCCATTGCCAACCCCGCCGAAGGACCATCTGTTTTTAATGGATTGCCGGGATAGTGTACATGTAGATCATTGGTTTGATAGAAGTCATCTTCCAGCCCCCAACTCTTTGCCCGCATCCGAATACAAGACAAGGCAGCGCGAGCACTTTCTTTTAACCAATCCCCTAGTCTACCAGTGAGCAAAATCTCACCCTTACCAGCAAAACAAGCGACTTCAATCTCCAACAGTTCTCCACCCCAAGGTGTCACTGCCAAACCATTGATCACACCAATTTCAGCACCTCGTAAAACCTTGCGATCCAAATACTTGTGGGTCCCCAACCAATGCTCCAAACGGGCTGAGGTAATATGTTCCTTGTCAGCCTGCTGCTCGGGACTCTCAAGGCGATGCACGATGATTTTACGACAGACCTTGGCAATTTGACGCTCTAAGGATCGCACGCCCGGCTCTTTGGTATATCCACGAACCATCTGTACAAGGCCTTCTTCAGTAAAGACCACATCTTCAACAGTGAGACCGTGTTGCTTCAATTGCTTGGGAATGAGATGTCTCTTGGCGATTTCCATTTTTTCGGGTTCAGTATAGGAACTTAATTCCAAGATTTCCAAGCGATCTTGCAGTGGGCCTGGGATCCCTCGTAAGTCATTTGCCGTACAAACGAACATCACTTTACTTAAATCATAATCTGTGTCGATGTAATGATCTCGAAAGGCATCATTTTGCTCAGGGTCAAGGGCTTCAAGCAACGCGGCTGCTGGATCTCCATGCCGATAATCCCCACTCATCTTGTCAATTTCATCGAGTAAAAACATCGGGTTCATCACCCCAGCACGTTTGAGGGTTTGCAAAATCTTTCCGGGTAATGAGCCAATATAAGTACGACGATGACCACGTATTTCCGACTCATCTCGCACACCACCCAACGCTTGACGAACATAAGGACGTCCCGTAGCCAAAGCAATCGACTTCGCCAACGATGTTTTCCCGATACCCGGTGGTCCCACCAAACACAAAATCGGAGATTTACCCTTGGGAGCAACATGACGAACAGCCAAATACTCCAGAATGCGTTCCTTGACATCTTCCAAGCCGTAGTGTTCAGCGTCCAAAACTGTCCGTGCATGCACTAAATCGGCGTTTTCTTCGGCCTCTTTGTACCACGGCAAACCGGTCATCCAATCCAAATAAGTCCGTGAAACTGTCGCCTCTGCACTCATTGGACTCATTTTTTTAAGGCGTTTCAGTTCTCGTGAGGCTTTCTCATGCGCCTCCTCTGGCATCTTGGCTTCGCTAATTTTCTCTTGTAACTGTACAAATTCAGAAGGGCCTTCGTCTTCACCCAATTCCTTTTGAATCGCCGACATCTTCTCGTTGAGGTAGTACTCTTTTTGGTTGCGATCCATTTGCTGTTTTACGCGTTCTTGAATGCGTTTGTCAACTTCAAACACTTCCATCTTATCTTGAATGACTTCAATCAAACGCTGCATCCGGTTGTGGGCAGCAGGGATCTCAAGCAAAGACTGTAGCTCGTCCGCTTGATTCAATAGTCGCGGTGCCAAAGTATCCGATAGCTTTCTGGCATCCTTTTGACCTTGGACTGCCTTGACCATTTCGGCAGGTATTTCAGCATCTACGGCCGCCAGCTGCTCAAATCGCTCCTGCAGCAAGCGCATCAGGACATCATTTTCCTTAGTTGTTCCTTGATCAATCTCGATCTTACTGTGGGTTCCAAGCCACAACAGATCTTGACGATCAACCTTATCGACTGAGACACGTGTCTCACCCCTAACCAAAACACGATACTTGTTGTCCGGAAGACGAAGGACCTGAAGGATCTTAGCCAATGTT
>CAKZLX010000048.1 GCA_937127265.1 uncultured Pseudomonadota bacterium | reverse complement strand
ACCACAATGTGTACACCTTTGGTTGGACGCAGTCGTTGACCACTATTTTCTTGTTCTTTACCCAGATAGCGTGTATCGTCAGACCATGGCCCCGTACAATTGATAATCGACTTGGCACGAATCTCAATTTCCTTTCCTGATATGCGATCCATGGCTCGAACACCGACCACCTGTCCTGTGGCATCATCTTTCAAAAAACGCACAGCCTTCATGTAAGTGGCAATGACTGCTCCATGTTGTTCAGCATCAAGGGCGGTTTCAATGGTCAAACGGGCATCATCAGTCGAACAGTCATAATACAAAGGTGCCCCTTTCAAACTATCAGCATCCAAAGCGGGCTCTTCTGTTTTGACTTGGGCGGGACTGAGATTTTTGTGGATTTTGGGTGATCGAAATAAAGCGAGAGCATCATAGACCCACATGCCCACATTGATGGTAAAGGCCGAACGACGAGAATCTTTGCGCACGGGGAAAATAAAACCCAAGGGATGAACCAAGTGGGGTGCGATATCCATCAAGGTTTGGCGTTCGGAAACCGCCTCAAAGACCAAGCCAAACTCAAAGTTTTCCAAATATCGCAATCCACCGTGCACCAACTTTGAAGAACGGGAGGAAGTTCCATACGCCAAGTCGTGCATCTCAATCAAAGCGACCTTCAAACCACGATAGGCGGCATCCCTTGCGGCACCAACGCCTGTTATACCTCCACCGATTACCAGTACATCAAACTCTGACTGTAATGATTCAACTACGGTATCTCTTTGTGTCATGCCTTGTTCCTTTGGCGCGATAGGGTGAGTCGTGAGCGCCTTGTATTCAATTGACGATCGTTCACAACGTACTCAAAAATGTGGCTTACATATAAAAGATTTAGCATCAAAGTCCACACAAAGACCTTTCTAACCAAAAAATCAACAGTTCGCCTTATTCAACACTGGAATTAATATTGCCAGCAAGTCGCATGGCGTTGATTGTCAGATCGGATACATTCTCTTCATCTCAGTGTATGCATTCTCGGAGGTTGTTATGTCCATACTTGAATCCTTCTCTATTCTACACCCCTCTTTGTTGGAAGATGGTAAAACCTTGTTGCTATCTCTCAATCACGGAAAAGCCAATGAAATGGGATCGAATACCTTGCGGGCGTGGGAAGCGGTCACCGAGGCTTTACACCAAGGCTCGATTCGCTCCGTGATCACCACCAGTGAACGCCTGTCTCGTTCAGGCAAACCCATTTTTATTGCCGGTGCCGACGTCACTGAACGCACTGGATGGACTGATGAGGCTGTGAAGAAACACGTACGATGGCAACGCAACACCCTTTCTGCTTTACGTCATGCACCCGTTTTCCACACCGCGATCGTTCACGGAGTCGCCTTGGGTTGGGGCACCGAGTTTTTATTGTGCTGTGATTATCGGATCGCCACCCCAACTGCACGATTTGGGTTGCCGGAAACCAGTTTGGGAATCCTACCTGGTGCTGGTGGAACCTCGGAACTTTGGATGGAAGTTGGTGTAGCCCATGCGATGCGACTGGGCATGACTGGCGAACAAATCGACAGTACCGAAGCCGCCAGAATTGGACTGGTTCAAGAATCCGTAGACACCTACGAAGAAGCCTATCAACGCGCCCTCTCGCTTTGTAGACTGGCCAATCGTCGTTCGCCATCAGCTTTGTCTGCCTTTAAATCTGGTGTGTTAGGATCACGTGGTTTGACCGGTGATAAGCGTCGTGAATTGGAAGCGAAGGCCTATGAACACTGTGTTGACTCCGGTGATGCTGCTGTCGGTCGGGCACACTTCAAAGAGATCATCGGTGGACAAACCCCTCCTTGGTCTGTTTTTACAGAGTTTAAGCCATAAACTGGTTGGATCTATGTTGCATCTGTTTGGACTATTGGGACTATTGGGATGTCAATCTCGGTCCACGGATTGGGATGAGGACACACTGCAACAACTGGCATCCTCTCCTGAACAGTTAGAACGTTTCACCAACACACTGCCAGCAGAGCAACAAGATTTGTTGCTGTTAACACTAGCGGTTCGAAACCCACAGAAAGCCAATACTTTTTGTAAAAAAGTACGTTCGCAAACGGCCAAAGAAAAGTGTCAACAAGTCATCGGTCGACCACATCTACAACTTTCTGAACCACAGCCAAATGACGTTCAGGTGCAAGGTAAACAATAATGCAACTATCGATCCTGCTATGGCTTGGCTGTCACACAGAGCACACGATAGAAGAGTGGAGCCGAACGCCCGAAACCCTAAAGTATCAGTGCCAATCAGAGACCTCGCCGGAATTGCAAACCACCTGCTGGGTACAACTGGCAGCATTAGAAGGCTCTTTAGGCAATGAGTTCAAAGGTATTGAAGCCTGTGCAGAAATCGCCAAACTGCCACTGTCCAAAACCCATCCGGAAACCCAACAGGTCTGGGAATGGGAGTGCGCCTTTCGATTGGGAGAGGAACTATCGGCCAGTGGACAGACCGCCAAAGGATTGCGACATTGTGCCATGGCTGGACGGTTCACCCAAAACTGCATTACCCACAGTATCTGGCGCACCCCCACACCCGCAAACGCCAACAGTTCCATATCGGCCTCCAAACTGTGGGCCACCGCACAAGAAACCCACAATTTGGCAATGGGCAACTTGCAATCTTTATCGACCGACTTGCAACAGGATGCCAGCAACCAACTGATCGGGCAATTTGGTTTGCAAATCTACCTAGGATCAGGTGTTGCCGACCCCGAACCAGCACACCTCACCGATCAGTGGGGTGCCAGCCTACGGACGGGATACGCTCTGGAACGGGTTCGTATGGCAACTGCAGAAAAGAATACTTGGACCAGCGATCAGATTCAAGCCTTGTTTGATGACATCCTGCATGACTGGCAACAAAACCAAACAACCAAAGGCAATCCACACCCCAACGCACTGACTCTTGGACGATATGGAGAAGCTCGGTTGTCACCCCTTGAAACAGAATACAAAAAGTTGCATTTATATGGTGGTGGTCGGCGATTAGTGCACCCAAAACCCTCCATTGATATGCAGATTGCCCTGATTGAAGCCTTTTTTTGGTACCCACATACCCCACCAATTTGGTTTGCGCGGTGGCTTGATCATGAAGAAGACACGATCAAAAATACCGGTGCAAAGTTGTTTTGTTTATCGAATGGGCTACGCTCAAACATAGGAAGTAAACTGCCTACAATACCTGGCATTGACTGGCATTTTTCCACCTGCCCCCTCCGAAAATAATACTTACAAGGTAATCTTTATGCACATCACCGGTCTTTCTACTGGGCATCCCGATCACCATTATGATCAAGAACAATTGCTCACCGCCATCAAACGAATGTGGTCAAATGCCCACCACAATCCACGACGGGTCGATCAGTTACACAAAGCGGTTCAAGTCAAAGAACGCTTTTTGGCTCTTCCAATGGAAGAATACGAACAAATCGACAGTTTCACGGAATCCAACGACCATTTCATCCGTGTGGGGACTGATGTGGCAGAGAAAGTGGTCCGCGCAGGTCTCCAAGAAGCCGGATTGCTTCCCGAAGATGTCGATGCCATTTTCTTCGTCTCAGTGACCGGTGTCGCCACACCATCCATTGATGCCAAACTGGTCAATCGCTTGGGCTTTCGACCCGACATCAAACGGATTCCCATTTTTGGACTGGGTTGTGTGGCGGGTGCTGCAGGACTGGCAAGGGTCTATGACTATCTCAAAGCCTACCCAACCCATGTCGCTTTATTGGTCAGTGTGGAACTTTGCTCACTCACCTTGCAACCCAAAGACCTCTCGATTGCCAACCTAATTGCCAGTGGCTTATTTGGAGATGGTGGTTCCTGTGTGGTGGGCGTGGGCAATCAACACCCTCAAGCAAACAGCGCAGGTTGCAAAGTGATCGCTTCGGAAAGTCGAATGTATCCCGACACTGAAGACGTAATGGGCTGGAAGATTGGCACCAACGGTTTCTCGGTCATCCTCAAAGCCACAGTCCCCCAATTGGCAGAAACCCATCTTCGTACCGATGTCGATCAATTTTTGGCCAAGCATGGATTGACCCGTTCCGACATGACGCACTGGGTCTGTCACACCGGTGGTCCTAAAGTCTTACAGGCTTTTGAAAAAGCATTGGAACTACCTGCAAATGCCCTTGAACGCTCTTGGAATTCTTTACAAACGGTCGGCAACCTCTCTAGTTCATCGGTGCTTTTTGTCCTCAAAGACACCATGGCAAATGCCAGTGCAAAACCCGGAGACTATGGTTTATTGTTGGCGATGGGACCTGGTTTTTGCTGTGAGATGGTGTTGTTGCAATGGTAAGTTCAATCTGGTTGTATACTGCTTTCATTGCCCTCACCGGTATTGAACGTTTGGTAGAGGTTCGAGTTTCCAATCGAAATGCGGCTTGGAGTTTCTCTCAAGGTGGCGTCGAACGTGGCAAAGGACACTATCCGTTCATGGTGGTTTTACATACTGGGTTCTTGATTGGTGCAGTGGCTGAAACATGGCTTCTCGAACCTCAGTTCTCCACACCTTGGGGCTGGATTTGGTTGGCGATTGCCGTACTTTGTCAAGGTTTGCGATGGTGGTGCATTAACACTTTGGGTCAACGCTGGAACACCCGTGTCATTTTGGTTCCGAACCTCCCCCGTATCCAAGAAGGACCATATCGTTTCTTGTCACATCCCAACTACGTGATCGTTGCCTTAGAAGGCTTGGCACTTCCCCTGATTCATAATGCGTATTGGACGGCTGGAATCTTTACACTGCTCAATGCCGGTTTAATGTGGGTTCGAATTCGCTGTGAAGAGGCTGCATTACAAGAGTTATGCGCGGTCAATCAAACGGAGGCTCAATGAGTACGCACACACCAGAAAGTATCGCCACCACAATTACCAAGATGGCAACTGAAATCTTAGGGGTCACCGAGATGCCCACTGGCTCAATTCGTGAAGCACTGGATTCGATGAACCGATTGGCCTTGATGGTCGAAATTGAAGATCACTTTTTGATTGCCTTTGAACCCGAAGAAGAAGATTCACTGGATAGTTTCGAGGACTTGGTGGCATGCATACATCAAAAGATACAGTCCTAAGCCCGAACAGTTGGGACTCCCACCTCCCTGAACGACTGTGGACCGCCGCCAAAAGCACCTCCAATCACGGTTTGGTTTTCGTAGAGCGCTCGGGAACCGAAACCCGTTTTACCTGGTCGGAGATTGCTGAACGTTCTCGCTGTATGGCATCTTACCTTTACAAAAACGGGGTACGTTTTGGAGATCGGGTGGCGATAGTCCTGCCAACTTGCATTGATTTTTTCGATATTTTCTTCGGCTGTCAAATACTCGGAGCGA
The DNA here is from genome assembly GCA_937127265.1 of uncultured Pseudomonadota bacterium. GTDB lineage: Bacteria > Myxococcota_A > UBA796 > UBA796 > UBA796 > CAJWHX01. The sequence continues at coordinate 2,213 of CAKZLX010000048.1, read as the reverse complement.
TTCCTGTCCCTTTGTATCCACCGTTGAGATTGGGTAAACTGGACACCTATGTCAAACGAACCGTGGCGATGCTAGGTGCTGTGAATGCCTCCATGTTGATCAGTAATCGACGGGTATCGAAGGTACTCGGAACGGTCTTGGCTCAATATACACATTCACTCGGTTTACAGTTAGTAGACGATATCAATCTTCACAAAGAAACACCGATTGCCGAGTGGAATCCAAACATTACACCCGATCACTTGGCGATGGCACAATTTTCGTCAGGAACCACAGTGGCACCAAAACCAGTTGGTTTAACCCATCGCAATGTACTATCCAACACCGACATCATTTGCAGTGTGGTTGATGGAAACATCGGTTGTTCTTGGCTTCCACTGTATCATGACATGGGACTCATTGGCTGTATTTTCCCTGCGCTGTCCAAAGTGGGAACCATGGTGCTAATCTCCCCCGATGACTTTTTACGAAAACCAGCACTGTGGCTACAAAGCATCTCCAAGCACCAAGCCTACATTTCACCGGCACCCAATTTTGCTTATGCCTATTGTACGCAACGCATCAAAGACAAGGAGCTCCAAGGAGTCGATTTGAGCAGTTGGAAAATGGCACTCAATGGTGCTGAAGCGGTTGCACCCAAACACCTACGGGCTTTTATCGAACGATTTTCGACTGTGGGCTTTGATGCTCAGGCACTCTGTCCTGTCTACGGATTGGCCGAAGCCTCACTTGGTGTCAGTTTTTCATCTCCCAACACCCTCTTCACCGCACATCAGTTTGATCGCCAAGCCATGCAACAAGGACATATCGTACCCTGTGACGATGGGGTTGAGTTAGCCTCTGTGGGCAAAGCCTTACCCTTTTGCCAAGTCGAGATTCGAGAAAACAATGCAGCCTTACCAGACAATACCATCGGTGAAATCTGGGTTAAAAGCCCCTCGGTGATGCAAGGCTATCTCAACGATGCTCCTTCTTCAATTAAAGAAGGCTGGTTGGCGACTGGAGACTTGGGGTTTATTTTTGAAGGAGAACTCTATATTTATGGGCGTCAAAAGGACGTGATTGTTCTTGGTGGCCAAAATCATGCACCCCAAGATTTAGAGATGGCGGTCGACGGGATTGAAGGCGTAAGGGTTGGGTGCACTGTGGCCGTCAGTAAAGTGGATGAAAACGGTGAGTCGGTCTATCTCTTTGTGGAAACCACCCACCAGAACAACAGCCTTGCCGAGCAGTGTAAACAAGCGGTATTACGAGAAACAGGGATTTCTTGCGATCTAATTGTCTTGCTCAAACCAGGAACTATCCCCCGAACATCCAGTGGTAAATTGCGAAGACGAACTACACTGCACTTGTTTGAGACCGAAAACCTGCTACCTCCTAAAGAACTGAACACCTTAACTATGGCGGGCATTTTGGCATCCTCAGTCATTGGACACTGGAAGGCGCGCTGGACAAAGTAAAACGAAAACACTATGCCCAACGAACGAAAGCAAATTGATTATGACATCGGTATTATCGGAGGTGGTCCAAGTGGACTTTCGGCTGCGATTTATGCCGCTTTGCAAGGAATGTCCGTTGTCATTTTTGAACCCAAAGAAGCCACCATCGATAAGGCTTGTGGTGAAGGGTTGATGCCCTCTGCTGTACAAGAGTTTCAATCTATGGGTGTGGAGATTCCTGAGTTCTATCCCTTCAAAGGCATTCGTTACATCAACCAACAAGGTGCCCATACTGAAAACCCCAAACACTGGGCCAATGGTCACTTTCAATCTGGAGATGGTTGGGGCGTACGTCGTCTCACCTTACACAATGCACTGCGTAAGCGCGCTGAGGAATTGGGTGTATCATGGAAACAAACCCGGGTTCAGCACCTCGAACAAACATCAACCCAAGTCATCATTGAGGGCGTCCACACGCGATATTGCCTCGCAGCCGATGGGCTACATTCTCCCACCCGTAAGAAACTCAAACTGTCTAAACCATCCAAACTGGCCAAACGAGTTGGAATCCGACAACACTTTGCCATCGCACCGTGGAGTCCCTACGTCGAAGTTTACTGGAGCGAATTTGGTGAATGTTACATCACCCCAGTCTCTGAACGGCAAATCGGAGTTGCTATTCTGGCGTTTGCCGATCGGGTTCCCAAAAGTTCAACCGATGGCAAGTTTGCTTCCCTGCTAGACTGGTTTCCAGTGGTCAAAGCCAAACTGGAA
>CAKZLX010000047.1 GCA_937127265.1 uncultured Pseudomonadota bacterium | reverse complement strand
CAGACATGCTAAACTCTCCATGAACGTGGACGTTTTTAACCCAAATTTGGGAATCCTTCCACAGAACTTTAATATCAACCTGAATTTTGAAGCCACTGGTAACGATATGAAACCCTATTTCATTCGAGACATCAAAATAGACCCTCCAATTACCTTAGCGCCAATGGAAGGGGTAACCAACATCATCTTTCGGCGACTGATACGTCAAATCGGTGGAACCGGTCTGACCTGTACAGAATTCATTCCCTCATCTGCACTGTCCAACAAAGGCAAAAAAGTACTTCGCTTGGCAGAATTTGACCCTGAAGAACGTCCAATCTCGATTCAAATCTATGGAAAAGACCCTACTGAAATGGCAGAATCTGCAGCAATCCTACAAGATTTGGGTGCTAGCATTGTCGATATCAATATGGGATGTCCATCAAAACAAGTTTGTGCACACTCTGGTGGTTCGGCTCTGATGAAGGACCCTGACTTGGCAATTGCTATCGTCAAAGCAGTTCGAAAAGCGATCAATATTCCCCTCACCGTTAAAATGCGCTCTGGATTTGACCACAGCAATAAAAACGCCCCCGAACTAGCCTATAGGTGTCAAGAAGAAGGTGCTGAAGCGATTGCCGTACATTGGCGAACCCGAGAAGACAAATATGGCGGCATTCAAGAATGGGATACCATTGCTGAAGTCAAACGACGACTATCGGTTCCGGTCATTGGAAATGGTGACGTGATTGATGTTCCTTCGGCCATGATGATGTTTGAGAAAACAAACTGTGACGGTGTGATGGTGGGACGTGGTTCGATGAAAAACCCTTGGTGTATGCTAGAAATTACCAATCACTTACGTGGAATCCCCTATCAAAAACCAACCCGAGAAGAAAAGAGAGATTTGATGCTCTTATTTTTGAACACCTATTATGAACGGATTCAACGCGAAAAATCTGCATTGGGTAAATTCAAACAAATTGCCAAATATTTTGTGGATGCGCTTCCCGATGCCAAAACATTTCGTAAAGATCTGTTGCGTAGTCAAAGCATCGAAACCGCCTCGGAAGTCATTCATACCTACTTTTCAACTATCCCCTCTACACCTGAGACCGTCATTGAGCCATGAAAAAAAGTGAAAAATGCCAACAAATCCAAACTATTTTGGATGAACACTTTCCAGAGCCTGCAATCCCACTGGATCACCGTAATCCCTTTACTTTCTTGGTAGCAGTGATGCTCTCGGCTTCAGCCAATGATAAGAAAGTCAACCAAGTGACACCCGCCCTCTTTGATTTAGCCGATACACCAGAAAAAATGGCTACATTATCGGTTGCTGAAATCAAAACCTTAATCCACGATGTTGGTCTGTCGGGCAGCAAGTCGAAAAATGTACATCGAACAGCCGAACTTTTAGTGGAAAAACACAACTCGGTCGTACCCAAAACATTTGAGGAGTTGGAAGCACTTCCCGGTGTTGGACACAAAACCGCGTCGGTCATTTTATCGCAAGTCTACAACATCCCCGCATTTGCAGTGGACACTCACATTCATCGACTGGCTTATCGATGGGGATTGTCCAATGGTAAAAATGTAGTGCAAACCGAAAGAGATCTCAAAAGACTCTTCCCTGCCGAATCATGGAACAAATTACATTTACAAATCATCTATTTTGGTCGTGCGTTTTGCCCAGCACTTCGTCATGATAGTGATGCCTGTCCAATTTGCTCGTGGGGTGCGGTCAAAAAAAGACTGGCTGAAGAACCAAAACGAAAAGCACCTTGGCAGAACAAAAAGTAAAACCTAGCAAAAATGTCTTAAAAATAGTCCCAAATCGTTTCCTGTGTACTTTTACAAACCAAGGAGTACACATGGAAACACTATCACAGACAGTTCAGCAACCGCCATCCACTTCCTCCCCCATTGACCGACCTTATGCCTTGCCAGTGCTAGGATTTCTTGGCTTTTGCATCGAAGCATTTTTTCCAGGGTTACCCTTTGGTGTTTTGACCAGTACAGTCCTGATTGCCACTTTGGTAAAACAAAATCACTGGTCAAATGAGCATGCGCCTTTTCAGCAAAATATCTCGCTATCAACGACTGGTTTGATTATCAGTGGAGGAGCCGCCGTACTAGCCTACACCTTGGGACTGGATATCTTAGGTGGCACTGAAGAAAGTGACAAGATTGGTTGGCTTACCTACGTTACTTGGTCTTTGAGTCTGTTGGCGGTATTTGGCTCTACTTGGATTGCCGAACAACAACACAAAAACTATGCTTGGTTGAATACCACTGCCAGTAGTGCTTTCGTACTCCTTGGTAAGACCTTTCAACGCTTCCGTATCATCAAAGAACACATTCCTACTTCCCAAAAGGTTCAAGTGGGGGCGATTGGTGTCAATGTTATCGCCCCGATAATTGCACTGATTGTCTTCATGACCATTTATAGTGGTATCAATCCAGACTTTCTGGCATCGATCAATGCATTGTTAGAGGGTACCACTTGGTTCATCAACACATGGGTACATTACATGACCTCCATACCCTTTGGAACGTTAGTATTGAGTTCCGTTCTATTGTTACTCATTTACAGTGCATTTGGTGAAGGGCCTCTACCCAAGGCAGATCACGAAGCCAAAACAGAAGACAATCTGACCGAGATTCTAAATGAGTTAGAGGCAGAACCAACCAGTCAAGAGACCTCCGATACGCCTACTTTTAGCATTGAAACCTTAACACCCACTTTGATCTTGCTGAATGGTCTCTTGTTGTGGTTTCACTTTGTGGACTTGACCAGTATCATTACTTCAGATTTCTCAAACCCTGTAGTGTTATCTCAAAATGTTCATGCCTGCTTAACCCGTGTGATCTTTGCCACTGTTTCGGCGATTGCTATCCTTTTGATTCCAACCTCTGAACAGAAAGAGGCCAGTCATCTTCGTTGGGCAAAACTGTGGATTATCAACAATGGTATCTTCTCTGTGTGGGCAGTCACCAAAGTTCTTATCTACATCGCACTTTGTGGTTTCACAACCAAGCGCATTGCAATTTTGGGTCTCTTTGTCGGACTGGGTTTCACAGTAAAAGCCTGTATTAAAATGCTCGAACAAACAGAGGCTACCCGATGGATCATCAACAAAGGGATCGAGTTTCAATACCTAGCACTGGTTTGCTCGACCATCCTAGTAACCTTGATTGGCTTAATTCGTTTATTCTAATCAACGCCTTCTAAAACGGAAAAGACCCGCAAGTGGGTCTTTTCTTGTCTCTAGGGGTTACATCAAGGTTTATTTGCAGACAAAGTGCATCTTTACTTCATAACAATCGCCTAAAGTGGCATCGGTAATCGCCCCTGCCGAGGCCAAAATATCCCCAACCAGTTCACCATTGCTATCTTCACTAGAAGCAGTAGAGGTTGCCACACCAGCCATTTCGGCGGCAGCCGCAGCTTTTTTGGCTCGAATATACTTGGCTTCATCCATTTCACAAACATAGGAGACGGTCTGATCTTCAACGAAGTAATTTTTCTTTTCTTTACGTTTGCAGTATCGTTTGGCTTGATTTTTCGCGTAAAATGTACCGTCTTGTTTATTGTCGGTCATCAACACCACCGAATGTACACCGTCCGCGGAAGGCAACACATTGGGCATACAACCAATCATAGACATCCAAAATAATAACATTGACCACCTCTTAAATAGAATCACATCTCTCAAAAACATAAGTTCAAGCGATGACTACATTGCCTGATAAGGATGATTAACCACAGTCCACAAGGCTTGCAAATAACCACCTTCAAATTCTAGAAAGCCCACTGGATTGTCTCGGTTGGGAAAACGTTTCTTCATCAACTGAGTGCAGGCAGGTGGTAAAATGGAACTGTCATATAGGTATGATGAGATCCGTGATAATTAAAATTAAACGGGGCAAAGACCCACCGTTCAAGCATTGTTGGGTGCACTTCCACCGTTGGAATCCTTGGACCATTAAAATCATTTTGTTCACTCACCATCGCCAAGGCCAATCCATGCTCAATTAAAATACGACAACGATTCAGAAATACCGTGATACAAAAGAGTGGAATCGTCCAAAAAATGGCATAGGAACATACCAATTCAATCCCTGTTTTCAGCAATACACCTACTGTACCCACATCACGAAACGTTTCCAGTATCGAATCAGACCAATACTGCTCCAATCCAAGTAATGACCATCCAAGCAGCATCCAACCCAACTGGCAAAGAATTACCAACAAGGAATCTCGACGCATTGCGCTTTGAATTTCTGGTTTAATGTCTCTTTTGGTACCGTATCCTTCGACACCCTTTTGACGGATTTTGATCAAAATTTCAATAAAGGTACCAAATGTCAACCACAGAAAGCGCTTAATCCCCGGACGTTGTCGCATAATCC
>CAKZLX010000046.1 GCA_937127265.1 uncultured Pseudomonadota bacterium | reverse complement strand
GGATACAGTAGAAGCTTACGATACAAATGCAGATAACATAGCTGAAATAACAGCAACAGGAACAGATACGGATGGTGACGGAATTGATGACTTCGTTGGTGGTACCGATTGCGACGATACCAGTGCAGCATTGAGTTCCACAGACCTCGATGGTGACGGGTTTTCTGCTTGTGATGGCGACTGTAACGAGGACACTACGCTGGATGAGTTTGGTATGATGATTGGTGCCTATACGTATCCTGGAGCCGCCTACAATGAGTCCAATTCCTTGTGTCTCACAGACTTTGATGGTGATGGATACGCAGGATTTGGCGCATTCGGTTGCTATACGTTGATTCTTGAAGACTCTTATGGTGACGGTTGGAATGGCAACGGATTGGAAGTCTATGAGGATGGCGTGTTGGTCGATACCATCACCAACCAAAGTTTGGACGGCATCAATTTTAACGGTAGTGCAGGGGAGTACAACTATGTTACTCATTGTCCGGATACCGGTGTATCTACTGTAGAATTTGTCTTTGTGGATGGTTTATACAACAATGAAGTTCAGTTCGTTGCCACTGATGAGAATGGTGTTGAAATCATGACAGGAGAGGGCGCTGGATCGACCAACCTCATTGTCAATGGGGTGACCTATACCGATGGAGACACCGTTTTTACACTGAATGGTGGCGGTGGAGATTGTGATGACTTGGATGCAACTGTATCTTCTTTGACAGCCGAGGTCTGGTATGACGGAATCGACTCGGATTGTGATGGTGGTTCGGATTATGACCAAGATGGTGATGGGCAAGACTCATTGGCTTATGGTGGGACGGATTGTAACGATGCTGAGGCAACGGTCTATGACGGTGCTCCTGAAATTTGGTATGATGGTGTGGACAATGACTGCTCCGGAGGAACAGATTATGACCAAGATGGTGATGGTTTTGACAGTGTAGATCATGGTGGCACCGATTGTGATGATACCGATGCCAGTGTCTATGTAGGGGCAACCGAGATCTGGTATGACGGTGTGGACTCGGATTGTTCAGGTGGTTCAGACTATGATCAAGATGGTGATGGTGAAGATTATGGAACCACCACGACCTTGGATTGTTATGATTTCACCTTGTTTGACTCCTATGGTGATGGTTGGAATGGAAATGCACTAGAAGTATATGAAGATGGCGTACCGGTGCAAACCATTACCAATCAGAATCTAGATGGCATCAGTTATAACGGCACTGATGGGGAGTATAACTATCTGACCTATTGCCCTGATACTGGGGTTCAAGAGGTAGAGTTTTATTTTACGGATGGGTCCTTCAATTCAGAAGTCCAGTTTGAAATTACCGACTCTAATGGACAAGTGATTGCCACTGGAGAAGGTACGGGTTCCAGCGATTTGATTGTCAACGGTGTCACTTATACCGATGGCGATATGGTGTTGTCTTTGACCGCGGGTCCATCCGGTGATTGTGATGATATGGATGCCACGGTGAATTCCTTTGCTGTTGAGGTTTGGTATGATGGGGTTGACTCTGACTGTTCAGGTGGTTCGGATTATGATCAAGATGGTGATGGCGATGAACTGATTGGTTATGGTGGTGGAGATTGTGATGATTCTGATGGGTCGATATCTTCACTGGCTACTGAAATTTGGTATGACGGTTTTGATCAAGACTGCGACGGTGCTTCCGATTACGACCAAGACTACGATGGTGACGATGATGTTGCTTATGGCGGTGGTGATTGTGACGACTTGGATGAAACCGTATCTTCTTTGGAAACGGAAACCTATTACGACGGCATTGATCAGAACTGTGATGGGTTAGATGACTTTGACGCGGACGGTGATGGCGATGTGAGCGATCAATATGGTGGTGGTGATTGTGATGACTCCGATGCTTTGATCGCCTCGACGCAACCGGAAATATGGTACAACAACATTGACAACGATTGTACTGGTGGTGATGACTTTGACCAAGATGGTGATGGGGAAGTCGTATCCGATATCGACTGCGATGGTGACGGGATCTTTGACGCAATTTGTGATTTTGACAATGATGGTGTTGATGATTACGTCGCCGGTACCGATTGCGATGACACTGAGGCTACCGTAAACTCTCAAGGGACCGAGATTTGGTACGATGGTGTGGATTCAGACTGCTCCGGTGGTTCTGACTACGACCGTGATGGTGATGATGTTGATTCTGCCGAGTATGGTGGTGAAGACTGTGATGATTTGCGGAGTACAGTTTATCCGGGGGCCGAGGAAATCTACGATGATGGGCTGGACAACAATTGCGATGGATCAGCCGACAATGACGGTGATGGTGACGGTGAGATTAGTGCTGATTATGGGGGTACAGACTGTGATGATACCGATGTAACAATCTACCCAGGTGCCGAAGAAGTACCGAATGACGGTATTGATCAAGATTGTGATGGCGAAGATTTGGTGGAAGATACTGAACCTTCTTCCGAGCCAAGTGGTGAACCCTCTGCTGAGCCGAGTGGAGAGCCTTCTGCAGAACCTTCTTCCGAGCCAAGTGGTGAACCCTCTGGTGAACCCTCAGGCGAAGTCGATCCCAATGAAGAGGACACACCGAAGGCTGGTGGTTGCAGTACCCAAAGCGATACCAGCGGGATGGGCTGGGCACTCTTACTTGGTTTACTTGGATTTAGACGACGTCGTTCCTAAAGAAGATGGTGGCATTAGAAGACCAATCGTTTCCACTGATACCAGACCACACCCCAAAGCAACATGGCATATCCAACACTGATTCCAAGTGTGGAGATATGCCAAGCCTCTTCCCAGTACATCCAGCCATTTAACGCTGTGCTGGGCAGAAACAGGGGTGCATTGTCCCCAAGCCATGATAAAACTGGGCTGTTAAAGAGACTCGGTAATCCCCAGAGCAACAGTCGTATGACAAAGTCAAAACAGATCAGCATCACCATGCGCAACAACGTCTGATTATTCGAGGTACGAGATAGACTAAACAAGGCAATCCAGCCAATCAGTACCACATCGGATAGGATGGTGAGTATCAATCCAATCAGTGTGTCGCTACTATTGTCATGACTGGCATAGAACAAACTGGGCCATAAGCACAGGAGCAGGGACAGTGCCGAAACGCCCAAGAGGGCAATGACTTTTCCCACCAGCAGTTGAGACCGCGAAGTGCCAGAGATGATCGATGCAGCCATAAATCCCTGTTTTCGATCGGCTACAAAGGACTGAATCCCCAGCCAAATATAGCCAAGAGGGAGAAGCATCCAGTTGCGTAGCCACAGGTTGCGCTGCACATCCGCCACCCAACCCTTTTGGGCACCAACTATGACATGTTCCATCAATAGGGTGACAGCAGTATAGAACAGCAAGCAAGCACCAAGATAGACGATTGCAGTTTGTCGTGACCACAATTGTCTCCATTCAATCATCAGGACGTGACCCCAGTTACGGTGTGTTTGCATCGCTGGTCTCCTTGACGAAACTATCTTCGATTGATCCTTGGTAGGTGGAGAGGTGTGTCAGTACAATTCCACTGTCAAAGCACATTTGGTTGATGGAGTGTGTGGGTATGTCTTCTTCGATCAGGAATCCTTGGGGATGCTGGGTAAACTGCCACTGTTTTGTGTGTAACCAATCTTCTAGTGCAGTTGGAGAGGTTGCTTGTACTAAAATACCTTTGGTAAAATATTCATTGAGTGGACCAGCATATTGTATGGTATGGTTGTGCAAGACCACCAGATGGGTGCAACACTCTTGGATTTCTCCCAACAAATGAGAAGAGAGAATAATATTGGTCCCTTGTTGGTGTAACTCAGCAATCAACAGTCGAATGTCCACAATGCCTTGTGGGTCCAGTCCATTGGTCGGTTCATCAAGAATCAGACATTCTGGTTGGTGTACCAGTGCACGAGCGATACCCAATCGTTGTTTTTGTCCCAGTGAGTATGTGTGGACCGGTTGCCCGACAAAGGCTTGAATACCGGTTTGCTGGATAGCCTTGTTGATGTCACTGTTGGTTTTGTACAGTTGTATCTGGTGTTCTAAATGTTGTCGACCAGTCCATGACTCTCGAAAACAAGGTGTTTCAATCAGTGCTCCGATGCGCATTTCCTTTGTCCAATGGATACCTGCGATCGGAAACAGGCCCGTGATGCATTTTAACAGGGTGGTTTTACCCGCTCCGTTGCGTCCTAAAATTCCAACCACAGAGCCGGATGGAAAGGATAAACCTTGACATTCCACAATGCTCTTCTTGCCGTATCGGGCGTGTATCGAAACTGTCAAATAATCGTCACTTGCCATATTGTCTCTAATTAAGGTATAGAACTACACCTTTTAGTATCTTGTTGGAGGAGATATGCACAAATTGAGTTTGCTCGGTTTATCATTTGTTATG
>CAKZLX010000045.1 GCA_937127265.1 uncultured Pseudomonadota bacterium | reverse complement strand
AAACGTTGGGTGCGCCCCAATAATTCTCGACTAGAATCGGACTCTTGACGTAGATAGCAGGTCTGGACACAGGGTGTAGAACAGGTTTTCACCACTTGACGACGCTCTCGCAGGGTCTCTGAGTTCCACAGCGCTTGCAAAGAGTCTTCTCTTATCGAACCAAATGCCCCATTCAGAAAGTCTAGTTTACCATCACACATGATCGCTTGACCATCGGCATTGATATACAACTCTTTCCATCCTGACCAACAAGGAGCTTCCAACGGTGTCAAACCATCACGGTAATAGGCTGGGATATTTCGTATTTCTCGTTCGCTGTTTTGGATAAACCCACTCTGTTGTTTCATTTTCACCAACTGCTGACAGACCTTGTCGAGTGTCGGTAAATCGGTTGGCTGAAACCACAGGGTGTGACTGGTGATACTGTCATCTTCTGCCCGAAACAGATTTAAGACTTGCACCCCATCAAAACCCAAGCGTTGAAATTCCTGTAGTGTTTCGAGGTAATGCTCGACATTTTGACGGTGTAAAATGCTGTTGACCAAGATTTTGCGTTTGGCGTTTCCTGCTTCAGCATCGGCATGGCGAATCGCTTGGTAACCACCTATCGCTTTTTGGTAGTTGCCTTCACCCCGTATGGCATCGTTACTCTGTTGATTTCCATCCAAGGAAATGTTGAGGTGCAGTCGATCTGAAGGAATCTTGGCCAACATTTTGGCACGACCCTTGCTGATCAGGGTCCCATTGGTGGTGATGGTGACATAGAATCCTTTGCTTACCGCATACAACAAAATCTCTTCCAAGTCTGGACGCATGAACGGTTCACGGCCCAAAGGATTGAAGCCGTCCCCGCCCCCCTCTGCGGTTTGATCAATGATGTCTTTGATTTCGGCGAGGGTCAATTCTGGTGCATCATAGCAAGTCGTGCACATCGTACAGGTGAGATTGCAACGCAAGGTTAAATTGAGACTCACCCGATCGGGTCTTGCCCATCCCTTGTTGAAGCGACGAGAAAGGTGCATGCGGGTATCGCGTTTCAGTGAAAACCATGAGTCCATATCCTCTTGTAACCTGTATGTTTACACTTGAAGACAAGTCTATAACGACAAGGCAACAAAATGTCCTCTCAAACACCCAAGGAGATGATACAGTCTACACATCATTTTCAACAATGAGGCACGGATGACCAACAAAAAACTCTCTGATGCAGAAAAAGCACAAGTCAAAAAAATCGAAACCATCGTCAACATGTTTCGTGAAATCATCAACAGTGAGGGTGCTGTCGAAAACAAGTTTTACCTAGACTCTCTACCGCCAAAGGTGATCGATGGCATGCGTGGATGGCTGTGGATTCCCTTTGAAGAAATTTTGACCCCCGAAGAATCCCAACGGTTCAAACGCTTGCGGATATTGCTTACCGATCCGATTGATGTCCTTCTCGACGTATCCAAGAAAGTCACCTCTCTTGAAGAGTACAACACAATTTTGCGCGACAAGTTCAAATGGACTCTACGGGACACCACCCAAATTCACCCCTTGGCTTGCGATCTGTTGTCCTTGTTGTCCTATGACCAAAACAGGGTCGAAAAGGCAATTTCGATTATCATCACCACCGTCAGTCAATGGGACGACAAGGCGATGACCGAACACCAAGAATTGTTACGACTGTTCAGACCAGAGGATTTGACCATCAACCATGCCGAAATTATTCCGATGCGACTCGATAGCGATACAGAAAGAATGTTTGCTTGCTATTACCCTTGGGGTGGAAACTATGCTGAACGATTGCAAGCCTTTCTGACCGAACACCACATTGCTTGGTGTGAAGATCCACGTACAGCAGGCAGTGACTGCTATGGAATGTTGATAGCTACAAAAGATGGCAACCTCGACCAGGCCATCGAACATATCCAGCAGTCTGAAGAATCGGTACATCAATTGTTCGATGATAATCCTGATAATTTAGATGAAGATCAGTTCTATGAAGCCCTATCCGAAGCACGATGGGACTTAGACTTTACAAAATTTCAAGTGATTGATATCAGTACCGATTGGAAACATCTGGAAACCGATGGACATGCCGAGGCATTGCGTAAAGTTGGTGTGCAGATGACTCAAGGTTCTTCCAATATAGGCGGTGTCCAACTGTTTACCTTGGCCTTACACCAATCGACAGATCAAAAATAACTGCGCACCTGTACAAACCCTGATCCCGGCATCATACCAAATTCAGAGTTGAACTGTAACTTGGTTGGATCTAGTAAAATTTCAGTAGTCGAAGTGGCATCGGGTCGTTCGCCAACCCCCACATATCCACCAGCCACCAATTGTACATCATCAGATACCGACAGACTGAGAGACGGAGAAACCATCATCGAAGCATCTTGAAGGTTGGCGATAATTGCACCGTTGACCATGGCCAGTGCAGTCACTTCTTGCCCCCACCCAAGGGTGGCATAGTGTTGTCCCATCACCCACAATTCACCACGAGCGTAGCGTTCAGAACTGGCAAAGTCCAGATAGTTGACGGGTTTTGAAGCACCAAGACTTTGGTAATAGTACTCGGCAGTCACACTACTACGGGCAAACGGTCGCCAGATTGCCCCCGTGGTCAATCGAAGAAACGGGTCTTCCTCAGTATCGGGAATGGTGACTGTAAGATCAGTATGTACACCCACTGCACCAATGCTACTGACAACCCCTGTACCCAAGACAATATCGGATCGCACCGAACCAACAAACAACGACAAATCACTGAGTCCCAGTGTCCCTTGGGCATTCAAGACCGCCGTCAGACCTTCTTTGTCCCATGAACCAGCGTAGGCAACCACCCCAGTCACTTGTCCAGTCATTCCAAAGTAACGATCGAGGCGTACCGCATCAATCCCTGCTTTGTATTCGTTATCAATCGTAGCAATCGAAAAGGGTTGCACCAAGTCCATCGGATTAAAGACCATGCCGTGACCAAAAGAAATTGCTTGTCGTCCCACCCGCAAAGTGCTGTTACCCAAGGTTGTTTGCAAAAACAATCGATCAGTACGTCCCTGTAAAAACAGGTCACTGTCTTTCATCCGCCATGACAGTTCAACTGCCTCAGGGGCTTGTAAACCGACCCCAGTCATCAGATTACTGCCCATACCTTCTTCAAGGGTGACACCCATCTCAGCCAGTTCCAGTTGCAACTGGGTTTGATACATCGGAGTTCCCGCAGTGACCACGTGGTGAGCCTCCAAAGAAAGGTTGTCGGTCAAATCCCACT
>CAKZLX010000044.1 GCA_937127265.1 uncultured Pseudomonadota bacterium | reverse complement strand
CTTGATTGGAATATCCATCCCCAGCAGAGACCCACGGTGTGCGATAGGAGCCTTCCCAACGAGCGAAAAACGAGTGACGCAGGGTATGGGCATAGGTGATTTGTGCGTAGCCGTTCAGTCGTTTGTCCCAGTAGCGCAGATCAGTGTTTTCCAGTGTCGGTATCCAAGTGCCACCCTCGGTTGGTGGACCATTGTAGGTATAGATACTGCCATAGGGAACGGTGGTGGAGTATACTCCTGCACTCATTACCGGAATCCATCGGTTGTACAAATAGGAAACTCCCCAGCCAAAGAATTGAGAGTCGGTGCGATAGGAGAGGTTGGCGGCATACAAATGGCGTTTTAAGGTGTCCACACTGGAGGTGGAAAGCACACCCATGTAGCCAAAACCGGTTTGAAATACACTGGGAGCCAAGTAGGTGGGTGGAAAGAGGGTATCTTTGCTGGCGTATCGTCGAACTGGAAAGGAGAAATTGTAGTCACTTTCTGCTTTGGTTTGATCTTCGACTTGGGTATCGTCTTGAATGTCGGGACCAGAGTTGGGGCCATCAAAGATACTGCCCGGCTCAAACTCACCCATCTGTGCCGTTCGATGAGGCATGGGTAGTGAAGCATCTCGTTCGGTCAGTCCAAAAAGAGGTTCACCAAATCCACTTAGTCCAGGATAGTAGGCGGTGATGGATGGGTGGGCAGGGACATCCATTTGGTTTTTGTTGTTCTCTCGTTTACTTTTCCATTGCCACCATTGCAGATCTGCTTGGGGTGTGGTCCATCGTTCACCCTGTGGGATCTCGATTGGGGTTTGAGGAACCAAGTGGGAAGTGTGGATGGCATCTTCGCTTTCGGGACTGATTGGACCAACTTCAATCCAATTCTGACGGTCAATCGGCATGGTGGCAATTCCATACCCCCAGTGATGGTAGACAGTGAACAAGAGGGTTGATTCGGTTTCATTGACACTGGGGGTAAAGGCACCGGTACGGACGTTGCTGACCTGATAGCGTTTTTCAGTTTCCAAATCGATGGCAAAGATGTTGTAGACCCCTGTGTAGTCCGAGGAGAAGTAAATGGTGCGTCCATCGGGAGACCATCGTGGTTCGGTGTCTAGTGCCAAATCGTTGGTCAAACGTCGTACGGGATTGGCATCGGCATCGAGTATCCACAAGTCGCGTTGCCCCCCTTGCCAAATCGAGGCGGCAATCCATTTTCCATCAGGGCTGTATTTGGGCGTCGAATATTGGGTGTGATCAGTGTGTTCGGTCAGTTGATGCAGTCGTTGATCAATCCGCAAGCGTTGCAATTGGTTGTTTTGTGTGGCGTTGGTCACTACCAGCAAGGAAGAGCCATCCAAACTGAACTCGGGATCTCGGGCACGTTTACCCCGTGTGAGTGGTGTGGTTCCACCACCAACCGAGTGTAGATAGACGTCACTGTACAGATTAAAACGGTTAACGGTGCGCATCGCTGAATAAGCAAAAGCCTTTCCATCCCCACGCCATCCAAAGTTTCGACCAAAGACCCCCGCAATTTCAATGTGTTCTTCTAGTCCTTCAGGATCGGCAATGTAGACGTTTGAACCGTTTTCTAAAGAGAAACAGGAATAGACCATCTTCGAACCGTCAGGGGCAAAGTGGGCAAAGGCACAATTGCGACCCTTTTCACTGAGAAGGGTGTACTCGGTGACACCGATTGCTTCAATATCGGCAACTTGTTTGGCGTAGCGTTCTTCCATCGAAACTTTCCATTCTTGATAGAAGACCGGAAAGCGTTTGCCAAAGACCTTTTTACTGGGCAGCCAGTAGGGAATCCCGCCGCCATAGACATGGTTCCATTCGGTCCAAACTTGTTCATGGGTGTTTTCGGCAATGTAATTCATGAAGTCTTGACCAAAGAGATACCGGATGTTGCCACCGGGATTGGTGGTTTGGTAGCCGTCCATATTGCCGAGTGCTGGGAACTGGTTTTCGATGGTGGCAGTGCGTTTGATCATGTCGGGAATGGGTGCTCGTCCCCGTCCCATGTTGCTTTTCCAAGTCTCTTGCATGGTGGCTTGGCCTTCCACCACCCAATTGGGAGATAGCCCATTCATCATCGCTACTCGACCAAAGACTGCACGGGCAACTGCCGGTAAGCCTTCGATGGTGTCCAAATGCAAGATATGGGTGTACTCATGGGTGAAAATGGCATCATTCCAATCTTCATACCACGAGAGAGTAGAAGACCCTTCTGGAGCGGTCACAAAGATCACGATGGTATTTCTTGGGAGATAGGTGGCATATCCATTGGCAGCATCAGTATTGTCGAGTAAGACCACTTGGGTGCTTCCTTTGGGCTCCCAGTCCAATTCGGCAGTCATTTCAAGGTAGACATCTTCGACGAGGTGTCCCATCTCCTCTGCCAGTTGCTCTTCTCCACCGTGGAAGTGAATGTCAAAATGTTCGGTTTCCAAGACCCGCCAAGTCAAGTCGGGGTCGTAGGTTGCGGCATCCACCGTTGGTGTAAGCGTGCTCCACAAGAGTGTAGTTAGGGAAGTGGTCAACAAGCATTTGTACATCTGTTGTAGTCTAACGGATTTTGCTGGTAGGGGTGTATGGAAGTGTTGAACTATCAAGAGTCGTTTTTTAATGTGTCACAAGGTGATGGGTGCTATTCAAGACCTGCTTTCTTCAAGGCCTTTTTCTTGGCCCGAATCGCACGAAAAAAATCCTGTAACAATCCCACACATTCTGCCTCCATGACACCACGTTCTACGGTGTAATGATGGTTCATTTGGCTATGGGTGGTGATGTCGTGTACCGAGCCCAAAAATCCACTTTTGTGATCGCTGGCCCCAAAAACACAGTGTTCGATACGGGCGAGCCACATCGCACCACTACACATTGCACAGGGTTCAAGGGTGACGAATAAGGCACATCCTTCCAAACGCCAGTCGCCCAATACCTCGGCGGCTGTCTTGATGGCCAGCACTTCGGCATGGGCGATCGGGTCTTTGTCCAGTTCACGTCGGTTGTGGGCTTCGGCGATGATTTGGTTGTCTTTGACGATCAGTGCGGCAACAGGAACCTCTCCAAGTGTGGCGGCATGTTTGGCCAGTTCGATCGCTCGGGCCATAAAAGATTCCGGTGGATCAGTGTAGGCTGGGGTTCTGTTGGGGTGGATTGGCTTTTGCATCGTCACTGGGATGGGTTTCGGGTTACAAAGGGTTAACCTTTTTATCTGTGTTCTTCATGCCCAAACAATCTCCTTTTGCCATTGTGGTTGCCAACAGTACCCTTGCTTTCGTTTTGGAACAAAGTCCAACGATGTCTTTTCTATTGCGTCGTTTGGGGTTTCCTGATTGTCAGACTTGCTCGGTGCGCTTTGATGAAACCCTTGCCGAAGCGGTGGTCAATTACCAGTTGGATTTGGAACAGGTGTTGATGACCTTGAATGCAACCTTACTCAAAGAACGGATACAAAGGCAACAGAAGTTGTCTATCCAACCCTCCTCTCACAACGGAGCCACAACATGACTTGGATTTGGATCTGGCTGAGCCTTGCCTTTGCTACAGAAGTCACTCTCACAACACCTTTCATGGGAGACTTTACCATTGAAGAACAAGGTCGGGGACGTAAAGCCGTGGTGTTTGTGCATGGCGAAGGAGAGTCGGCTAGTAGTATGGCCCGATTGGCTGATGTCTTTGCCACCCGTAAACTTCGTACGGTGTATTTTGATTTGGCGGGTTCTGGAAAACGGTCTGACCAAGACGCTCTCTATCCCTTCATGCATTTGGAAATACAAGCGATTATCCGACATCTTCGAGAGGATGGTGTGCGTGATATTCAGTGTGTTGGTTCAGGGTTCGGTGCGATTGCCTGTATGCAAGCGATATCCAATGAGACTCCACTCTCTCAAATCGGCATCATCGATCCAGTCCACACCAAGTTTAACCAAAGTCTATTCAGCAACATCGACGCCTATCCGAACACCCAACCCATTTTTGTAATCATGGGTACCAGTCTAGTTGGTGAACACTGTTTGTCTCGACTCGAAGAGCACCGCCAGGTCTTGTTGTTTGCCACCACCAGTCCCAAACCAGGAATGCAATTGTTGACCGAACACCCCGATTTGGAACAGCATTTGCGGGCGTGGATTTGGAAGAGGATTCCCAATCGTCGGGTCGCACCAGTGGATATGTCTCAAGAGTTGTTGTCTGAAGGTGAACCGCTTCCCTTTTGAATCGGTTATCCATACTAGACATTGTATTGATCTATTGAACAAGGAGTTCTTATGTTGTCATTGTCCCTCCAAGGAAAACGAGCCCTAATTTGTGGTGCCAGTGCTGGAATCGGTCGGGCTACCGCTTTACAATTGGCCAAACAGGGTGCGCATTGTATTTTGTTGGCTCGGCGT
>CAKZLX010000043.1 GCA_937127265.1 uncultured Pseudomonadota bacterium | reverse complement strand
TTCTCGCTAAACAAAACCCTGGGAATTGAAACGGTGACCGTCGATTGAGCCATCGATGATGAGCCCTCACATTTCACCCAATCTTGACGATTGACCAGTGGAATAGATTTGAAAAGTGCCCTATATTGGTATAGATTGTTATGTTCAATCGTTACGAACTGGTACTTTTCCCACTTTTGCTATGTCACAACCCACATTTGAAACCAACCTTTCGGCACTCAAAAACATCCTTCAACAGTTGGATCGAGAAGATGTTGCGCTCGCCGATGCCATGCTTCTTTATGAACAAGGTAAACAGTTGCATGCAGATTGCATCACAGGGTTGACCCTTCTCCAAGAAAATGTAGACAACATCCAAACCGTTCTTCCTCTGCAACAAATCTCACCAGACCTATCATTGCAAGAAATATTCACTTCCATAGAAGAACTAGAACAAGAAATCAACCGGTTGTCTGATACCGAACTCGAAAAATCAATTGCACTCTTGATGCAAGTGGAATCCCTGTTACATGCAGGGGCGGTGACCTTACAACAGTTCTCATCAGACATCACCCCTTCTAGTGGAGCAGATCGTGTTTGACAACGTAGGAAAAGGCAATTCCGAAACCACCAAACGACAAGCGGGCTCGTTGTTGGCGTCGATTTTGATCAACGGTGGAATATTGGCCGCACTGGCTTGGTTTGGCTCCGAAGTTGTCGAAGAAACAATGGAAGATGAACCGGTTGAAATCACCCTATTTGAAGCCGCACCCCCTCCACCTCCTCCACCGCCACCGCCTCCCGGTGGCGGTAAAAAGCCCAAAACGAAAAAGCCCAAGGAAAAGCCTAAAGAGGTCGAGCCAGAACCAGAAGAGATCGAACCCGATCCCGAACAAATTGAAGAACCAGAAGAAGATCCAGAACCAGAAGAAGTGCCTGAAGAGGTGCCTGAAGAAGAAGGTGAAGAAGGCGGCATGGAAGGCGGTGTTGAAGGTGGCGTTGTCGGTGGCGTTGTCGGTGGTGTCGTCGGTGGGGTAATTGGGGGACAGTTGGGTTCCAATGGATTCAGCAGCGTTCACTGGACGGATGTCAAAATCAAACGACGGGTCACACCCAAAATGCCACAAGCAGCCAAAGCCCTCAACATCACTGAGGAAACTTGTCAGGTACGTTTCTTCATCAATGAAAAGGGCGTGCCTGAAAAAATTGATATTCTCAAATGCTCAAAGATTTTTCATCCTTCTTTAATGGAGGCCGCTGAAAAATGGCGTTTTTATCCACAACGCTCAGCAAACAATCAAAAGGTCAAAGCCACATTCATCTTGAATGTCAAGTTCCGTTTAAAATAATAAATCACTTCCTATATTCACTACTCCTTTGAGGCTGAACATGTTCTTTCGTACAATTTCCATACTCGCTCTCTTGACAATATCCTCGAACGCAATCGCCGAAGAAACACCTGCTGACACCCCGAAAACAGAAGCAGCACCTGCTACGGAAGCCTCAGCACCCGAACAAACGGAGGCAAGTCTCGGAACAGCAACTGGAGACAAACCAGAGGCAACGACCGAAGAGAACACAGAGGCAAATACAGAGAACACAGAAGGAGATGGTGACCAAGCCACAGATGGCGAAGCTGACACACAAGAACCAGTGACACAAGAGCCCATCACACAAGAACCCGTTACTGAAACAAAAAGCCCATCCACTCCAGAAGGAGCAGAAGATGCCCATGCTGGTGGACACGCTGGTCAATTCACTGTTGAAGAAATGTGGAATCAGTCCAGTGGTCCAGTGCGCGCCGTATTGGGTACGTTGTTGTTCATGTTGGTTGCCGCAATGGGTGTTGGATTAGAACGACTAATCACTTTGGGTAGTGCTCGTTCACAATCTCGAAAATTAGCCGGTGAAGTAGGTACTCTTCTCAACGATGGTAAAATGAAAGAAGCATTGGCAGTCTGTGCCCGTGATGACATGAAAAAAAGTTACTTGGGTCACCTTCTCGCGGCTGGTCTCAAAGAATTTGAATCTCGTGAAGATCAATATGGTATCGATGCCGTTGAACGAGCCATCGAAAAGAATGCCATCACCGAAACGGCATCTTTGAATAAAGGCTTAAACATTTTGGCCACAGTTGGTTCAACAGCACCATTCGTTGGTCTGGTAGGAACCATCTTTGGGATTATCAATGCCTTTGGACAAATTGGTGCTGAAGGTGGTGCAGATCTAACAACCTTGGCACCTGCCATTGGGGAAGCCTTGATCACCACAGCCTTCGGGATTATCGTGGCGATTGTTGGAGTATGGTTGTTCAACTACTTCACGGCAATGATCGGTAGCATCAGCAATGACATGGCGGAATCTTCACAAGAATTGGTTGATTGGTGCTACAAGCGCATTCGTCCTGCCCAAGTAGACAAAAGTGCAAAATAACCACATTTGGAACACAGTAGACCAAAGCACCCGAACGACGGAGAATAGACCATGGGAATGAATGTTGGTGGAAATAAAGGTGGTCCAATGGGAGACATCAACGTCACTCCTTTGGTGGATGTGGTGTTGGTACTACTGATCATCTTTATGGTGGTCACACAAATGCTTTCAAGTGGTGTGGAAGTCAAATTGCCACAAGCACGAACCACCACCTCGGTTCAAGATGTGGGACAACACTTGGTCATCTCGATTCGTCCTCCGTTAAAGAACAAAACCGAACCGAGAATGTACGTCGATCGTTTGCAAAGCAATACCGAAATGCTAGTCAGTGACATCAACGATGCCTATGCTGACAACCCTTCTCGTTCGTTGTTGGTCAAAGGAGACAAGACTCTCCGTTGGAAAGAGGCCTACGGTGTACTGAAAACAATCAGTGAAGGTGGGATGACGACCATGCTTTTGGCAACAGAACAGGGGGAATGAATGGCGAATAAAAAGAAGAAAAAAAGCATTCTCCAACAAGAATCCAAAGGGGCTGTTGGCGATATCAACGTGACTCCCCTGATCGACATCGTCTTGGTGTTGCTGATTATCTACATGGTTGTTACACCGGTGATGACCCATCAAATGGATATCAACCTCCCTGAAAAAACAGAAACCGTGGAACAAGAGAAAGTACCCACTGAGCAACTGTTGGTGGCTACTTGTGAAGACGGAACCTTTACCTTTAATCGAAAAGCATTGGAACTGGGTCCTATCACCGATGCCTTGCGAAAGAAAATCGTCAAGAAACGGGCGGCTGGTGAAAAACCGGTGGTCTTTGTCGATGCCCACCCAGATGCCAACTATGCACAGGTCGTCAAACTGATGGATGCCGTTCGAGATGCTGGTAACCAAGCCAATACCAAAGTCAAAATCGGTTTGGCATCCCTCAAAGAAACCAAAGATTTTGTTGCTTGTACACCGGTGCCTGAAAAAACAGACGCGCTTGTCAATACCCCTGCACCAGAAGGCTCCCTGTGACATCCTTTAATTTACCAGAGTGGAGTCACCCTCATCGCGAACGGGTACTCACTTGCTTACGCAATGCTTTCACCACCGAAGAGAGTGCCTTGCACCAAGCCTGCTTATACCCAATCGAAACTGGCGGCAAACGGATTCGACCATTGTTTCTCTGTGCTGGATTGGAAGCCTTGGGTGTCCACTTGACAGCCGATCACGACGCTTACATTGCCGGGGCTTCGATTGAACTGATCCATACCTATTCTCTTGTTCATGATGATTTACCCTGTATGGACAATGATGACTTTCGCCGTGGAAAACCGACTGTACACAAACAATACAATGAAGGAATCGCGGTTCTGGTGGGAGATGCTCTCCTGACCAAAGCCTTTGAAATCCTGACCTCCCTAAAAACCACCCCTGCACAAGCGGTTCAATTGATTCAACTACTTGGTAAGGCTGCTGGTAGTGTTGGAATGATTGGTGGACAAAGTTTAGATATTGGATTTGAAGGAACCATCGATTCAATAGAACGTCTAACCAAGTTACATCGTCGAAAGACAGGGGCTTTGATTGCGGTTGGATTGGAAATGGCAGCCGTTCTTGGTCAAGCCACACCTACTCAACAAGAAGCACTGCACACATTCGGACAACAAATTGGATTGGCTTTTCAATTAGCCGATGATCTCTTGGATGCCGAAGAAGATGCCCAAGAGGATGGACCACCAAACTTCACCAAACTATTGGGAGAAGAAGGAACCAAAACCTTAGCCGAACAAACCATGAAGCAAGCCATCGACAGTATTACCGAACTACCCAATCCCAGTGCATTACTGGCGTTGGCAGAATTCACTGTACGCCGAAACCACTAACACGGGAGTGAACTGTGGCAAAGATGAGACTGGATCAACTCTTGGTGGAACGAGAACTGGTTCCCAGTCGCAATAAAGCACAGGCCTTGATTCAATTGGGGCAGGTACTGGTCAATGACGTGGTGATTGAAAAGTCTGGCACACAAGTGAAACCCGACGTACAGATTCGAATACGCGGAACACAGCAGCGATTCGTTTCTCGTGGTGGTGAGAAGTTAGAATTAAAAATATCTGGTAACTCTGTTTCAAATCCAGGACTAGATTTCTCGTTGAAAGCTGAGGATTCTTTGTATGTCTCTAGTATAAGTGATGTGATGTCTGAAACTAAGAGAGAAGTATTCACTCTTAATCTAGTTTCAAAAGAAGCATTGATGAACGAAACTAATAGAG
>CAKZLX010000042.1 GCA_937127265.1 uncultured Pseudomonadota bacterium | reverse complement strand
TGTTGGAAGCGGCTGATCAGTATGCACCAGTCTTTTCAGCTCCTCCGGTAGATTGGGATGAGATGTAAGAGAGTGAACCCTAAATAAGTCTGGTCAAGTAGAGAGACGACTAGGATTGTGTGCCTAGCCAGTCGAGATTTAGATCCCAAGTATGTTGAGAGCGTTGTTTCCATTGTTCAAAAACAAGTCCAACATAAACACTGGTGGTAGATTGGTCCCAACCATTGATCCGTCCCAAATGAGCTTTGGCTTTCTCTCCACGACCTTGCAAATGGGCAAATCCTAAATGTTTCACCGAATGGCAATCTGGACAGAGAGATATCAATCCCAGCAGCGTTTGGATGTGTTTACGATCGTCATACTGCCAAATCTCGTGACATTCAACGGGCCATTTTGGACCCTTTCCACCACAGACTTCACATCTATATCTGGCTTTCTTGTAAGAACGCTTACGCAAGGTGTCCCACATGTCTTTTCGTAAAATACTGCGCAGGTTTTCTCCCCAAGCGGTACTCGGTACTAGTTCAACCGTTAAGCGAGGAGAGAAGTTTTGTAGAGTAGGGGGCATCACTATAATGTTAGGTAAGGATGTTAGGACCGATCTATCAAGATGGCCGCGACAGTCCGTAAAGATAGACCGTCGTAAAGATTGTATTTGAGTGGTTATCGTTGTTAACCCAGTGTATTATTGAACCGAGGTCATGTGACCCAGTTATTAATTAACCCAATTATTAATTAACCTAGGTCCACAGATTCACCACATCCACAGGCACGTTTGGCTTGCGGGTTGTCAATGTCGAATCCAGATTCCATCAGTGATTCTTTCCAGTCAATGGTGGAGTTCTTTAATTTTTCCATATGTTCAGTTTTGACAAATACCTGTACACCTTCAAAATCAAATACCAAATCATCGGGTTCTGGGGCATCTTCAAATTCGATGATGTATTTGTTTCCAGAACAACCACCCGAAGTGAAACCGAAACGTAAGCCAAAGCCTTCTGCTTCCATACTGGCTTGTAAGGCGCGAATGTTGTTGAGTGCGTTTTCAGTAACGTGAATTGTATCCATGACAGAACCTCTCTTTTGTCTTAATTTAGTCAACTCTTCTCAAATGTCAATACACCATGACCATAGGGTGGCTTTGGGGTACAAATTCTCTTTTCACAGTGCGATGATATAGAAAATCAGATATGTAGACAGCAGTAAATAATGAGGAGGTAACCGATGTTTGGTCCTGTAATGATTAAGCCCAAAGAAATCGAACAAATGCGCAAAGCCTGTCGATTGGCAGCTGATACCTTGGAAATGATTGGTGAGCATATCCGTCCGGGGATTAGCACCGAAGAAATAAACGTCTTGGTGCATGAGTACACGTTGAAACACAATGCACGTCCAGCACCGCTCAATTATGGTGCTTCCAAAAATAGAATGGGGTTTCCTAAAAGTGTCTGTACAAGTGTCAACGATGTTGTTTGTCACGGTATCCCATCGAGCAAAGAGATTCTCAAAGATGGGGATATTATCAATGTGGACGTTACCTCTGTATTGCCATCTAAAAATGGGTACTATGGTGATACCAGTGCCACTTTTTATGTGGGAACACCGAGTCTCACTACACAACACTTGGTGGAAGTCTGTCGTCAATCCTTGGAAATTGGTTTACAACAAGTGAAACCAGGCAACTTTATTGGTGATATTGGCTACGCCATTCAACGGTTCGTTGAAAGCAAGGGATGCTCTGTGGTACGTGAATATACTGGTCATGGTATCGGTCGTGTGTTCCATGGACCCCCAAACGTGTCTCACTACGGAAAGCCCAAGACCGGAATGAAAATACGTAAGGGAATGTGTTTTACCGTGGAGCCGATGGTAAATTTGATGGCTCCTGATATCAAGCATACTGATGATTGGACTGTAAAAACCAAAGACGGGTCGTTATCCGCCCAGTTTGAACACACGATTTGGGTGACTGCTAAGGGCTGCGAAGTGTTAACCGCTCGACATTCCTTGCTCAAAAATTCAGAAGACAAACCCTTTTCTAAACTAGGAGCGATGAGTTCCTATATGGGGGGAGAGTGAAGAAAGTCAACAGTTTGGTGGAGAAACGTTTGTTGAAAAACGTGGTAAAAGCCAGTCAAGATTTTAAACTGATTGAAGAAAATGATCGGATTATGGTCTGTATGTCTGGGGGGAAAGACTCCTATGCCATGCTTCATCTCTTACAAATTATTCAAAAAAAGTCTCCCTTTCCCTTTGAAATTGTTGCAGTCAATTTGGACCAAGGACATCCTGGGTTTGACGGCACAATCTTAGAACGTCATTTTGAAAAGGTAGGCGTTTCCTATAAAATGCTCACCAAAGATACCCACTCTATTGTCAAAGAAAAAATCCCGGTGGGTAAAGCCTATTGCTCTTTGTGTTCTCGATTGCGACGTGGTATTCTCTACACAGCCGCTCAAGAGTTACAGTGTAATAAATTGGCGTTGGGACATCATCGCGATGACATTTTACAAACCTTGATGTTGAACCTGTTGTATTCTGGACAACTCAAAGGGATGCCGATTCGCTTGCATGCAGACGATGGTAAAAATGTGGTGATTCGTCCTTTGGCCTATTGTGCCGAGGAAGACATCGAAAAGTTGCGTGATGAACAAGCCTTTCCGATTATTCCTTGCAATTTGTGTGGCTCCCAAGAAAACCTTAAACGACAGAAAGTGAAGCATCTGATCAATGATTTGCACGCTGAAAATAAGCACGTCAAGGGAAATATGTTCAACGCTTTACGCAACGTTAAACCCAGTCATTTGTTGGATACCAGTCTGTTTGATATTTTGACGGAGTCCGCCAAAGTATCTGAAGACCCAGATGCCCATTTGGTTGGTCCCAAAGAAACAGATGTCCAAACCAATGAATCCCAGTCTTCGAGTCGGTTTACCCTCAATCCAACACCCGCAACCATGGAGTCAAAATGACCACAATTCAAAAAACAGGTTCGTTCTTTGTCTTGACTGCTGATGCTGACGAAACCAGTGCGCAATTGAAGGGGGAGCGTCTGTCAGCCACAGAAGCAACCGAAAAAGCTGATAACAACGCTTTGCACTATGGGGTCAACACCGATGCGATGATTTCTGGACAGGCTTGTACACTTGGCTATACTGGCGAGATACTCGGCCCCTATTTTTTGGAGAACTTTCAAGAAGTCGTTTCAAAGTCTGCTGTGCGGGACAACGATTTTCAAATTATTGTGGGTGGAGATGCCTACGGTACGGGATCATCACGGGAAGTGGCGGTTGTTGCTCATCAAGGGGCTGGAATTGAATTGGTTGTCGCCAAGTCTTTTCAACGTATTTTTCAAGAAAATATGGTCTATTCAGGACTTCCGTTTACCTCTGATTTTTCGGTTTTGCAACGGTTGGAAAACGGTGAGGAGATTGAGGTTGCTGAATTGTATAACGCCTTGCCACCATTTTTCAACACAGTCGCTACTGCCGGTGGATTGTTGGCATTTGCTACCAAGTGGTTGAACGATGAAGTAACCCCTTGGTATGATACTAATTCCCCGTCACGCGCTATGACCGTGGTTGAGAAATTAGTTGCACGTCGTACCTGGACCAAGGGTACTCTAGGTGATGCGGCCTTGTCATTTGGGGTGCCAGCCGTATCTCCGGGAGACCAAGTGCTTTGTTCGGTAGCCTTTCGAGGGATGCATGAATACACAGCAGGAATGTGTATGGCGCTGTATAAAGAAGCCTTTGGAACTCAACCAGTGGTCAACGCTGATCAAGTAGCGGCTTTTGAAGACCATTTTGTATTGATTGATCAACCATCTGTACCAACGACAACCAAAAATGCACGCTTGTCTTCTGCTCGAAAGTTGGCAGAGGAAATGACTGATGCCTGTGATGAATTTGGCTTGCGTTTACACGGTCCTGGTCGCAATCAAGATGCTGGTGTTTGTCACCGCATTGTGGTTGAGCAATATGCCAGTCCGGGTGACATTGTCGTATTGACCGATTCACATACACCGACATCGGGGGTCCTTAATACCTTTGCCTTTGGTGTTGGTTCAACTGCGATGACCTTTGCCTTGCGCACTGGCTTAATTCCAGTCACGGTCCCCAAAACCGTTCGGGTTCTAGTGACAGGGGATGCAAAAGGTATTTTATCACCCAAAGATTTGATACTTCATATTATTGGTGACCCCTATTTTCGTGAGGAGCACTGGCGAACTACTCCTACAGATACCTGTGTAATTCAGTTCGGTGGAGAAGGGTTGAACCAATGGAATGTGGATGAGTTGAGTGTTCTGACCAACATGACTGTCGAAGGTGGACTGATGACTGGTGTGGTGGAACCCTGTGAACCAATCAAGACATTTATGGACGAACGTCGTGGGGACTGGGATGAGTCATCATTGGTTTATCCCGACGAAGATGCAGAATATACAAAAGTTATTCAGGTGAACTTGGATGAGGTTCCATTAACAGTCGCCACTCCGGGTGATTCTCGAAATCGGGCATCCTTGGCGGAATTGGCAGATGTGGCCATTCAAAATGTGGTTATCGCCTCTTGTACTGGGGGCTCTTTGGCTGATTTACGGGCGGCTGCTACGATTTTAGACGGTCAACGTCTGCATGACTCTGTACGACTTACGGTTACGCCCTCATCCACTTTGGTGGCTCATCAGGCAAAGAAAGAAGGTCTGTTGGCGGTATTCGAGTCAGTTGGTGCAGTGATCTCACCTCCTGGTTGTGGGTCTTGTATCGGGAATGGTCCAGGTATTCCCTTACCCAATGAAACCACTGCCTCCACAACCAATCGAAATTACGATCGGCGAATGGGTGCGCCAGGTCCTGTGTATTTGGTTTCACCAGCAGTGGCCGCAGCATCTGCCATTACAGGAAGATTAACCGACCCTCGTGCATTAACCTAAGAGAGTCCTTTCG
>CAKZLX010000041.1 GCA_937127265.1 uncultured Pseudomonadota bacterium | reverse complement strand
ATCAACAATACATTGATTTGTTGGTGGATACCAAAAATTGGGAGCAAGCGATGCGGTCTGTTGTGGATGCTTTGTCCTTGTTTCCAGAGTCACGACGCTTGTTTGCAAAGGCTGTGGCGATAGCACAACGAGAAGAGGGACGATTGTTGTTACATGACTGGTATACAATCTTTCCAGAACACACCAAAGTATTGATGATTATAGGGTATTGTGAGGTGTTGCAGGGTCGACCGGTGGATGCCATGAATAAATTCCGCGAAGCCGAGCAATTAGGGGAATCATCCACCTTGTTTCGCCTCTTAAAAGAGCAGGTAAGGTCCCTTATAAACCAAGATTGAAACCATAGAATGTTTGAAACGTAGTGATTCGATGAATAGAGTGTTCGAAGGTGTGTCTTTGTTCATGGTGTGTATTGTTCAACCATCTTAAAAGAGTTGATGCGATGTCACTGGAATAATGATACATAATTAACAAACACCCATGGATAAAGTCTTTCAAAATGACAGTTGTGTAGGTTCATTGGGGGTCATAGGTTATCGTTTTAAGGAGTCTAGAATGCAGGTGACTTGCGAACATTGTAGTGCTGAATACGATTTGGATCCAGGAGAGATTACCGGTCGCGGAGTTCGGATTACCTGTCCTTCCTGCGCTCATGTATTCATCGTTTACCAACAAGAAACACCTCAGGAATCCAGTGGTAATGATGGTATTGACATAGAAATAGACCTCGATGACAAGGGTGAATTAGACATTGATATTGATTTTGATGCTATGTTTGATGAAGCTTTGTCAGGTGTTGAAGAAACGCCTTCAGAAAAAAAGCCTGAGGATTCGCCATCTACGATACCGGTCGAGATGGAGATGCAAAAGGATGAAGAGCGAGATGACTTTTTTAGTCCAGAACCATCTTCCGTTCAAGAAAACCATAAGAACCAGAATGGTGGAGCTGTTAACGAGCCTAGCGATTCTTCGGTGCAGGAGATTGTAGGAACGAGTGACGATACTGCCCAAGGAACTGATGTTATTACTGATGAGCAGGTGGCAAGTTTGGATGTACACAGTTTAAACTTTGCCAGTGTCGGTATTAAATCTTGGAAAGTCAAAAAATCGATCGGACTGATGTTTGAGTATTCAGACTACAAAACGTTTCAAAAATCGAGAAATGATGGAAGAATCTCAGAAGCAGACCAAATCAGCCCTGATGGTGAAAACTGGGTTTCAATGGCTGAGATTGCCGATTTTGAAGCATACTTTTGTCGTACATATTTGGAATTTGAGAAAAAAGGCTTTACGCCAGAAAAAAAAGAAGTCAAGGAGAGAGTCATTCAACCTTTGGGTGGGACAAATGAACTTGCCAGTGCTTTGGCTGCCGCTCAGGCTGAGGTTGAACAGGCCAATACCAGTCCAAAGGTCGCTTCAAGAAGAGGTGCACAGGGGCAAGGCAAGCGTCCTCATCGAAACAAAACCAAATCGGGTTCAGGGGCAAGTACATCCAACAATAAGAGTTCTTCAGGGTTGGTGTTGAATCTGTTGATTGGTATCGCGGTCGTTGGTGGTGTTTGGTACCTCTTTAGTGGCTCCTCAAATCAGGCGACCTCAACCAGTGTCACCGAAACTTCAACCAACCTCGATAGCAAGGCAGTGACAGCAAAGCAAGACGACGATGCTGAGTTGGAAAAATTACGGGCTGAGTTGCAGAAAAGTGCCGCCCAAATTGAAGCGCAACAAGAGCCTGAACCAGAGCCTAGCGCTGAAGAACCCCAGTTGATGGTCAAGGTTCCAGATGAAGTACTTGCTCAACAACGCGCACTGGCTGAAGGAAAGACCGCTATGATAACAAAGCCAAAGCAAGTTGATCACGTCAAAGCCGGTCAACAGGCTTTACAGGCAGGGCAGTGGTCAGGCGCTATAACGTCCTTTCAACAGGCGTATCGAAACAACCCAAATCCGGAGTATTTATCCTCGATTGGGTTTGCACAGTTTAAAATGGGTCAATTTTCCCCCGCTAAGCAAACATTGAGAGAGGCAATCAAAAAGGGCTCCGTCTCTGCGAACAAGTGGTTAGGGTACTTGCTGCGAGATGAAGGAGACATTGCCGGCTCTAATCAGTACCTGAATCAATACCTTCAAAACAATCCAAGTGATGCCGCTGAAGTTAAACGGAGGATGATGCAATAATGTCTGCTCCAGTTATTCAAGTTGATTGCGCTTCTTGTGGTACCGTTTATCACTTGGCTTTGCCCAAAGTCTTAGTCGACAAACCACAAAAGTCGATGTCATTTCGTTGCAACAACTGTAGTTATAAGTTTCAGATTGAGCCAAAGTCGATACTGGAGCAATCAGGAGTTGCCCAAACATTGATTTTGGTCGAGTCAAATGGACTTCATGTGCATCACAATTTGGAGAGTGTTGCCGATTTGATAGTCAAGGAACAATATGGACCTGAAGACTTAATTCGTGTATTTGGACATGAGTGGGTGATGTTAGGAGATGAACCAACATTGTCCTCTATCTTCGAAGCAGAGCAACCCTCGAAGCCTGACATGGGTGCAGAACAAGAATCCATGAAGGATACACGTCCT
The DNA here is from genome assembly GCA_937127265.1 of uncultured Pseudomonadota bacterium. GTDB lineage: Bacteria > Myxococcota_A > UBA796 > UBA796 > UBA796 > CAJWHX01. Next base: position 3,122 of record CAKZLX010000041.1, on the reverse strand, counting down.
CCCACAGAGTTAGATGGATTAGAGAAGAAAGTATTTGGGTCAGATCATGACTATCTTCAAGAAGACGCGATTGAATCTGTAGATGTTGAGGTGGAGGATTCTCTAGACCACGCAAATACAGCATCAGACTCTTCGTTGCGGCCACCTGTTTCTTCTGGTGAACAAGAATCTGTTGATGTAAGTGAATTTAGTGAGATTGACCCTTTTTCGGAAGGTATGCAGACTGCGTTTGATGATTTGAGTTTACCAAATCCAACTACGGCTTCCGATGATGAGGATAGTTTTGATGATTGGTTGATTGAGGAATTGGAACTAACTGAAGATGAAGAAAGTGAACTAGCAGAACCGATGGTAGAGGTTGACTCCAATGCTACACAGTCACAGGTTGAAGTAGAAATAATGCCTGAAGATGATTCAGATGACTGGTTAAGTGACTTGACAATCGCCGAAAGTTTAGATGTCGATGGGCCCGAAACTGAGTTTCCTGTTTCTGAGACAGATACACCCGATGAGGTAAATGTTGAAGTCGATGAGTTACATGAATTTGATGAAGAAAGTTTGGCTGCTAATTTATGGGAAGAGTTGCAAATTGATGAAGAGTTCGAAGATGAAACGCCAGACCAAATGGACGCTCCGGTATCTTCACCTGAGGTAGAAGAGGCATCCGTTTCTGAAACGACCATCTCTCCAGAAGAAAAGACCATACAATCTTTAAAGAGTGAGTTGCTCGGTCCTGTCAGTGATAACACCCAACTTTCAACACCGATGCAAGCCACAGCTACGATGGAATTTGAAGAGGGTGATGCTGATGATGAATCTCAATCGGTAGAGCCAGTATCAAAGCCCAAACAAAAGTTAAGTTTTAGCAATCGTGTACCAGAAGTTGAGAAAATTGAAAAACGTGAAGTCAACCAGTTGTATGTATTTGCGGGTATTATTTTCTTCAGTATTGGCGTTTTGGGGTATGTTCTGTGGAATTCCGAGCCAGAGCCTCAAGACTTCGCAGGAATGGAACTCAATTCCAACAAACTGCGCGAAATGGAGAATGCCAAGGACGGTTTACAACAAAATGACAATGAAGATGGTACCGCTCCGGAAGATTCGGAATCAATTCAAGAGGGTGCCAAGCAAGCATCCTTAGAAGGAAGTTCACAAGGTGCGCCAGAACAAAATCAAAGTGGCTCCAATGAGGGGGCTGACAACATCGCTACAACTTCTATTGGGCAAATGGATAATCCGTATCCTCAAGTCTTGCCAGACGTTCCGGAAGAAAGCCTCGATTTTGCCAATGACAAATCTGCGAGTACCTTAACCCGCGAAGGGTATCAGGCTCTTAGAAAAGGACAGCCTGATTTGGCAAAGCGACTCTTTTCGCTTGCTTTGGAGAAAGAACCTACTTTTGCGCATGCCGTTTTGGGATTGGGTAAGACTTATCAAGAACGTGGCGAGTTTAGTGCTGCAATCCAATCCTATTGTCAACATGCTGAGTTACCTGCGAGTAGTTTCTCTAAGGCGACAATGGGTGTTGAAGTAGGTATGTCACAAAGTTTGGTATCACAACTGGGTGGTTCTTGTGATGAATCCTAATATACCTCAAACAATAGTTATGACTGTGTAAGGAGACAATCATGAGTCGAATGAAGCCGGAAGTACGTGGTGAAAATGTGATGGGGACCTCTTTTGTAGGGAAGCGTGCCAGTGGTCAAAATTTTGAAGCACAGCCATTGGGGCATGCGAACTTTTCTTTTGCTGATTTACGGGATGCGACTTTTCGTGGCGCTGATTGTTTGGGTGCAGACTTTGAACAGGCGATTCTTCACCGGTGTAATTTTCGAGGTGCTCGGATTAAAGCCTGTGACTTTTTTAAGGCTGATGCAAGAGGGGCTAATTTTCGAAAATGTTTAATTCGTCGTTCGGACTTTGGTTCGGCAATACTAACGGAGGCTCTTTTTGAGGGGGCTGATTTGCGAGAGGTCTCTTTTCGTGGTGCAGATTTGCAAGGTGCTCGTTTTTTGGGGGCAGAACTCACTGGGGCTGTATTCAGTGGTGCAGATTTACGAGGTGTCATTTACAACGAAAAAACTGTATGGCCTGATGGTTTCGACCCTTTGGACTATGGTGCATTACCAGAAAAGTGGCTTCCTTCTGAGCCAAAGAAATCCGGCTCTTAAACCAATTTTATGGAACCATTTGAATAGACGAACTTGCCATAGTATAAGTTGAATGATGGTGTCTTTTGGTTTGAAGTGTAATTGGTTACACGCAATATAATCACCGTCCATTGTTTATAATTTATTTTAACCCCGAGAATACAATGTATACTTTTTCACCCAAAAATGGTGCCCCGATTGATTTACCAGCAATAGAATCCATTGCCAATCTTTCTTCCGATATCTTAAAAGCATACTTGGGAATGCGTTGGGGAGAAGCAGTGAAGGGGTGTATTATTACAGGATTGGAGCCCAATGGCAAACGTCCTAAAAATAGTGGTCCTCCAGGGGTGATGCAGTTTTCTGTTTCCAATTTTGTGTTGTCTGAAGGGGTGGCAATTGTTCCTTTGCAAGGGTGCCCAATTGTCTGTCGTGTTGATGAAGCACAGGTGGTACAGATGGAAGAGCCTGAAAAGAGTCAACACAAACGAGCAATTGTGTTGAGTCATACTGTACAGCAAGCCAAAGCTTCTCAGCAACAAGGGTTGGGGGCAGAACTGGCACACCAAGTGGTACACCCGATGATTCTGGTTGTCAATCAAGATGCGATTGATGAAGACAACATGACTGTAATTGCCAATGAACTGGCACCCAATATTTGGTCTACGGACGTTACTCGAATGGTGTCCATGGAGCATCCCCTTGTACAAACGGTCACTTCGTTGTTGGATAAACTCGAAGATGTAGTTTGGGAGTCAGATAGACATGGACAGCCATGGCAGGTACAACGTTTAGGACGAGAGTGGAAAACATATCAGTCCAAAGCCTCTGTAGCCATTACCGGTGCACGTTTGGCATTGTCGATGAAACCTACAGTTACCCAAGAGCGCGTACGGGTATTGACCAATTTGCATTGGCAGTTACAGCGTTCGGTTGAGCAGGGAGCGCAACAACTTGCCAATTGGATTGGGG
>CAKZLX010000040.1 GCA_937127265.1 uncultured Pseudomonadota bacterium | reverse complement strand
GACATCCAACGACAAATTGGCTTGATTGACAATCAGTTATCCAGATTGCAAGTTCGCCCAACCCAACAAGCGGTCGATGCCCAACTCTTTACCAAATGCACAGGTACAAACACCATCAAAGCCGAACTGCATTACGTTGTTCCCTCTGCCAGTTGGACCCCAGAAAGCGATTTGTTTGTCACCACCACCAAGGGAGACAGCAAAATCAAACTCCAAGTGTCGGCACAAATACGCCAAGCGACCGGAGAAGACTGGACCAATGCCAAAATCACCTTGACCACTGCCCAACCCAATTTGGGTGCATATGCACTGTATCCTGCACCGATTCGTGTCAATGGCGCCCCCAATGATGAACAACGGGTCATGGTACAAGGCATCGAAGATCGATCTTCTTTGGGTAATGCAGGCTATTCAAGCAACAGCGCCACCAATGTTTCGATTGATGACAACGGACAATCCATGCAATTGTCATTGCCTCATCGTACAACCATCATCAGCAATGGTCAGTCACACTGGGTACCTGTTGATGAGGTTCAAACCGATGGTGCGATCAATAATGTCTCGATACCACGAGCGACACCATTTGTCTTTGAAACCATCACCTTTTCCAACCCCACCGCCTATTCATTACTTGGTGGCTCAATGCACCTTTATAAGAACGGTATATACTTGGGAGATCATATCCATGAAACCACTGCCCCAGGTGAAAAGATGGAAGTTTCATTGGGCACCATCCCTCATTTAACAGTGCAAAGAACCACCATCGCTGACAAACGAAAGACCAAAACCTTGACCAAGTCTCAGCAGTTACAACGCGGCTATTCAATCCAGATTCAGAACAATTCTCAACAGACTGAAGTCATTGAGATACGTGAAGCCATTCCCCTCTCCAAAAATGAGGACATCAGCGTGGTATTAAATCGTGAAGAAACCACTGGAACTTACACACTAGATAAATACAAGGGTTTTGTACAATGGTCTATGAAACTGGAGCCCACAAAGAAAGAACGTGTCGATTTGGTCTACCACATTGAATTGCCTTCGGACTGGCAAGTACGATAACCTTCAAAAATCACGATTGAGTTTATCAATGGGTTGGGGAGTACCACGTGGAAATTCCAGTACTTCCCAAGTCACATACAATCGAGGGTTTGGAGATAGTGTGGGTTCAAGAGCGGCGCCAATACTCATGTGGGTACAGGTTTCACAGAGAAAGACCTGAAAGTGACCAGGAGAGTCTTTGGCCAAGGTCAAGGCTTCTTCTGCAGTCAAAGCAGCGGCTACATTTTGAAAATGATTGGCTTTGGGATGAGCAAGTTTCCCCGCCTTTTCAGGAACTCCGTTGGTGACCCCAGCAATTCGATGTTGCACCATGCGCGTTGAGGCCATCAATGCAGAGTGTTCTCTCGCCAGAGGGACAAACAAGGGAAACAGTTTGAGGGGTGGCAACTGTCGTTCTCGACGCAAATCGTTAACAGCCTGAAACAACTGTTGCTCTGCGACGATTGGATTAGGGGGTGTCAAATGCACGGCGGTGGAAGTGACAGTCGGCAATTCGGTATCGACAAACACACTGAATAACAAAGCAATCTCATTGTAATGTTCAGCACCGTTGACATCTTGTAGGAGCACTTCAAATCGGTACTCCCCGGGAACATGAAAATCTAGCATCCACCGATGCGTCCCTTCAATTAGTTCAATCTTTTCCACTGGTTGATCTGGTGGGGCCAGGTACAAAATCGCACGATCAGCCTCAAAATCACCAATCCGTAAGGGAAAGACACCATCCAAAGGCAAAGTCAGTGGTACTGGGTCCATATCCAAAACGTGCTTGCCCCACCCGATAACCCACAGTACTCGTCCATCGGCAAACGACCGTTTGGAGATGCCCAGATCAATCTTGCCGTATTGAGACAAATGAGACAAATAGGAAGCCGGAAAAGCACCCGAATTCATCACTTTGAGAAAATGTCCCTGACTGGGATAACCCGCTATTTTCTCAGCATCGGTCATCGACTGGACTGACATTGGTTGCAAAGGGTCTCTGGTGGCTGCGATCAAGATTTGGGTGGCTCTTTGCAATTTGGCATCGATTTGCGCTTGGGGCAGTATTGATTTTACCGAATCGGTATACGATGTATCGGACAGTGCTTCATAAGCCACCATCTGACTGCGTTCAGGTAATTTTGGAGGTGGTTGTTTACAACCCAAGAAGCAAAGCAACAATACGTTCCACATTATATCGCCGAGAGGTTGATGACCATTACCACCCCATTGGTTTGGACTTGCAAATCCATTCCAATCGAGCGTATATTGGGATCCAACAATGCTCGTCGTGCATCCAGCTCCCAACTCAGATTGTCCAAGCAAACGTAGACCGATTCGCCTTGGCATGACAACTGATATACGGGTCCCCCGACAAAGCCAACCTTTTGTAGTAATGCGATATTGGCATCATGGTTCCATGTGCCCGCCACAACCTCTTTGAGAGCCTGCTCAGCAAAGGATTTTAATAATCCACTGTCCTCAAACACCGATACTAAGCCTTGTCGTTCACGCATGTCTTCAAATAAAACAAAGGCATCTTCTTCCAAAGTCGCTTTATCAGCCAGTTCCAACCCCACATCTTCAGTGACAAACAAGGGATGCACGGGTGTACCCGACTCGACATACAACGGTATCGAGATGCTAGATGTAGAGGTTGTCATCTCTGCCCACCACTCACCTTCTTCCGCGAAACGCTTTTTTAACGGTAAACTGTGTTGCTCAACGGTGCCCGTTGGAGATAGCAACCGTATCTGGCCTTCTCCTTCGATGGAAACTTCCTCATCAAGGGTCATCTCACGTGGGAAGTCCGAGGTTAGTGAACCACCTTTGGAGAGCAGAACCACCCAA
>CAKZLX010000039.1 GCA_937127265.1 uncultured Pseudomonadota bacterium | reverse complement strand
GCATGTAATCTCGGGGGTAAAAGGGTTCCGAGACACCACACAGCAAACTTTGTGCCAATCGATTTGGTGATCTGTAAGTGACTGATTTGATTGTATTTTTGCTTTGTAGAAATTTTTCGTACCTATAAAAAACGCTATTTTCGACAATTGAACTGTCGAAAGTGATTTGGTCTATTTGACGAAAGGATCAATGGTTTCAAGTGTTTAGGCTGAAATATACCAAGTGGTGAGGAGTGTCGAATTCGTCAATTTTTCGATAGCCGAAATGTGTGTTTTAAAAAAAGCACCATCAATTCAGTGGTTTGTGGTTGTGGTATCATCCCTGATGTGCTTGTGAATCAGTAGACAAGTCTCTCATTCAAGTGTACGATATACTCAATCATCAGGATTGATCTTGGAGTGTATATGTTGTTTTGTTTATTGTCACTTGCCTTTGCCGAACCCAGTCTGGTGTTTGTTGGCAATTCCTATACCCAGTACAACGCCTTGCCCAATCAAGTGGGTACACTCATCGCCGATCACACGGGCTGGGATGCTACCACAACCAGCAGTTTGACCGGTGGTGGGTTGAACTTGGCTGATCACGCCAATCGAATGACTGATGAGGGAAGTACTTGGCAAGAAAGTTTCGCCACGACTCACGATTGGTTTATTTTTCAAGACCAAAGTCAAATACCCGGTTTTCCAGAGGCTGAGGTCTATTGGCAAAATTCACTAGCCGGCCTACAAGCGATGCATACCCAAGTCAGCGTTGTCGGTGGTCAAAGCATGTTGATGCTCACTTGGGGTAGACGAGATGGCGACCCTCAAAATCCAGCCTTTTACCAAACCTTTGAAGACATGCAGGAGCGACTCAACAACGGCTATTTATCCTACGCCAATCAAGCCAGTACACTGGAGAACCCTATTTTTGTGGCTCCTGTGGGACCCGTATTTGCCACCATCAAAGAAACCGACCCTGATTTGTTTACTCGTTTGTATGACAACGATGGCTCTCATCCCTCACAACTCGGCTCAACGGTGGCATCCTTGTCGATGGTGGCTTCTTTGACCGGTCGTTCGGTGGCCAGTCTCAACCATGGATTGACTGATGAGGCTGACACACTGGTCTCGGCGATTGAGCAAACCGTGCTGGAAGATGCTGTGGGAACCTATCCATTGCCTTGGATTTGGTCGGTAATTCCTGAGGATGGACGGATTGAACACCCCACCATGAAACCGTTGTTGCGTGTTCGTGCCGATCAGACCTTGGATTTGGAAGTGGTCGATGGACGCTTGTGGTTGGAAAACGGTCGGTTGCAAGGGACTGTCACCGTCGCAGAAGGTTCTGGTTTTCGGATTGATGGAGGTGCCCAAGTGGGAGTGGTTAACGGTGATCTGGAACTGCGGTCTGGTCGATTGCGCCTGACGGAAGTAACGGGTGATCTGTTGCAAACTGGGGGTGAAGTCTGGGTGGATGCCGCCGAGGTTACCATTGGTGGAGAGGCGACCCTGACGCTTTTGGAACTCCATCCCGATTTGGATGAGGCTTACATTTTTACCGCGGGTTTTGATGCCACCAATCTACAAGTGGGTGAGGGGTTGGCATGGGCAGAAGGACTGGATAACAGTATCCACTTGGTACGTATGCCTGAACAGACCGACACTGCCGAACCGAGCACTGAGCCAACTGAGGATACTGGAGTCGACAAAGAAGATACTGGTTGCGCGGGTGGTTTGGTTGGATTGTGGCTAATTCTTCCGTTGTGGGCACGTCGTCAGCGACATTAGGTCATGTATTACACTTGGTTTCCCTATGACTCTTTTGGGCTGGATGTCTATACGTTGGTTGGACTGTTCGGTTCGTTGTGGGGTGTAAAACCCGTCTACCGTCGTTTTGGAGAAACCGCTTCGGTGGCTTGGTACTGGCTAGTGTTGATGTTGCTTTGTCTCGGTCAGCGATACTTCTTTGACACCCAAACGTTTGGCAGTATTTTTGGTATGCTTCGAGTGCTCTCTTGGGGACTCTTTGTCTTTGGACCACTGGCCTGCTGGCTGGGGATGCGTGAACAGTCTGGGCCTGTGGGTAGGCGAGTTGTGGGAGGGCTGGGTCTATTGTTGGCGATAATTGGGATCGATGCCTTTTGGATAGAACCCAATATGCTGGATGTGACCAACTACGTGGTGCGGAGTTCAAAGATTAGCGAACCCAAACGAATAGTTTTGTTGGCCGACATTCAAACCGATTCGATCAATACCCAAACCCGACAGGCACTGCGGATGGCCAAAAAGCAAAACCCTGATTTTATTGTTTATGCTGGAGACTATCTGCAACACTCTTTTTGGCGCGAGTATCAACCAAACATTGCTCCTTTTAATGCACTGTTGAAAGAGTTTCAGTTGGATACCATTCCCAGTGTGGTGGTCGAAGGAGATGCTGAGGTGCACTGGGGAAATCAATGGCACGCTCTATTTGAGAACACTCGAGCAACCATTTTAGACCCTTCTGACAGGATGCGATGGCAGGGAATCGAAATTGTGGGATTGACCATGAAGGACTCCAAAAACGGTCGTGTTCCTCCAGTCTCATCGGAGGAGATTTTTTCGATCATCGTGGGGCACAATCCCAATTTCTCCTTAACACGACCCAAAGCCGATCTCTATTTGGCGGGACATACTCATGGCGGTCAAGTTCGATTACCATTTCTGGGACCCTTGGTGACCCTATCAGAGATTCCGACTGAACAAACTGCGGGACGAACCGAACTGGACAATGGTTCTACTTTGATTGTCAGTCGCGGGATCGGGATGGAGCGATATGATGCGCCACGACTGCGTTTTCTCTGTCACCCTGAGATTGTAGTGATCGATTTGCTTCCCGAATCTTAAATTGTGGTCTATTCGCGAGAAGAAGGTTCGATGGATTGAATCAGTTCAAGCATCAGTTCACTGGTTTGTGCCCATTGTTCTTCGGGGGAGATGGTGGCTTCTCCATCGCCATCTTGTTCTCCGTAGTCTCCAAATTGGGCATGGTTTCCACCTTCGATGGTAATCCATTTGGTCTCTGGGGGCAGTTGCGATGCCGAAGCTTCCCAGTTTTCAGTATCCAGTACGCTGTCTTTTGAACCTGCGATGCTGTGTACCGGTAAAGACGCTGTGGAAAGGTCCACGCTACCCGCCGGATAGGAAGCCCACAGTGAGAGAGCGGTAATCTGATCGTTTTCCAGTGCCATCTTGGCGGCCGCCACACCACCCAAGGAGTGTCCTGCGACCAACCACTGTTCACGGGTATCTTCTTCGAACAAATCGAGCACTGCGTTTTGATCGAGAATCGCCAAGTCACGGGGTAGACGCAAAATATAGGTTTGTAATCCTTGATCGGCTAGGTCTCTCAAAATAGGTGCATAGGCTTCGGGTTGGACCTTACCACCAGGGTAGAAGGCAATCCCCGTTGCATACAATGGCTCGGTGGGTGAAAAGGCAATCCACTCTTTGGTTTCGCTGATGGTGGTTTGTGCTGAGGATTGTAGGGCTTCCAAGGCCAAATCGCCAGCTGGATAACTACCACAACCCCACAGTAGAACA
>CAKZLX010000038.1 GCA_937127265.1 uncultured Pseudomonadota bacterium | reverse complement strand
GTCCTCCGTTGGATCCTTGTCATCATTGACGAAATCATATCCAGCGAGCATATTGATGGGGGTATCGGTACCACCAGTGCCCACACCTGTATCAATTACGGCAACCACAATGCCAGTTCCTGTGTGCGAAGCATCGGTAGCCTGGACAATGTCCATATTGGTTTGGTACTGGTAAAAGGGGTCGTTGGGGGCGCGGACACTTTCTCCAGAAAATGGCATGACGGTGTGTTGGGGGATTGAACGACGCAGAACCGGTTCGGCAATGGTGTATTCGCCAGAATCCCATAATTCTTCCAGTAGTTCACGATAATCGACCCCTTCTGGTACTTCAATTTCTTGTACGTCAAAGGTGTTGAAATTGCGTAATAATGTGAGATTTTGATTGCGGAAACGAATGTTTTCTTGGATTCCATCGCGACGTTGTACCAAAATTCGTGTAGGGACTACATCATCTTGGTTCCATTGTGCTTCGATGTCAGCGAAACCACTGTCATTGTTTTCAGAAATGATCTCTGGTGCACAACCTAAAATGAGTGCCGGTAAAAGAAAGGACATGGGTGCCTCGTTGAAAAGTGATTTTAGATTGGAAATTAATGAATATAAGGGTCTTTTTTGCCTTTACCACCATCAACACTGTGAAGGCGACGACGACGTTGTTGGTGTTTGAAATTAACCCACAGTTGCTTGGGGTTGATCTGTCCATTGTTGGTGACGAACAAATAGCCTGTGAGCCAACCGCCCAACACCAATAAAGACTCTAACGACCGTCCGGCAAAAAAGTTGAGCAATCCAAGTATTCCTGAACCCCAAGCAACCCAACTGGCTTGAATTGGGAAGAACAATAAATAGATGGTGGCATAGGGGTTTTTCAGTCCAAAGATAACAATCATGGCGGTGATTAAAGGACGAATACCATATGCAGGTGTACTAGTAGAGGGTATGGCGTGGGTAATGATGCCAATTAAGCCAACAGTAGTGGTGATGATGGCGATCCACAACAACAAACGGTTGAGTCCTTTGCGTCCATAACTTTGCACCACCACCGGCAAAAAGAAATAAATGGCGACCATTTCAAACAAAAATCCAATTGGAGAATTGTACAGGAAAAAGAAATGAGAGAGGACGGTCCACGGCATAGAGAAGGTGTTGCTGGGATCCCAAGCAATGAAGGTCCCGAGGGGGATGCCCATCCATTGCATCACGATTTGCTGGATAATATACAGAACGGTTCCTCCAATGAGGATGCTCTTGACAAAGGGTGTGGGCGGGTCAAAACGAAAGGCAGGAAGTTGGGACATGGTTTCAGTTTGTGTGGGTGTTTTCTCAAAGGTTCAATTATAGTGTAACCATGGAACTTCCTATTATCCACTACTGGAAAGTGCAAAAATCTCCCTCGATTACCGAATTGGAACGGCGGTTAATCTATTGTTTTGCACACCAAGAGTCCTTGCCGTTGGAGATACCAGTCTACGATTGGCAACAGTTATTGGGTTCTCCTTTGCCAACAGCGTTACAATCAGTCCTTCAAGATGTCTGTTTGCGATTAGGGGTAGCCGAACGAATACCAATTTCCATCGCCCAAAATGACTTGATTGAGACTCTGCAGCGCGATTGGTATCTGATGAAAGGGCATTTGTTTATTGCGGAAACGATTGAGCCTGAGAGACTGAAAATCGCTATCATTCAGTATCTTCATGAAAAAAAGTTGCGTGCTCAATAAGGCTATTGTGGTCTGGTGAAGAACAGTTGCATTTGTGGCAGATAGACTTCTTCCCAAGCAAAGCGAAATTGTTCCAACATCGGTTCCGGAATGTTTTCATGCGTAATCAGCACGCGACAACCATTGGGGCGAGATTGAAAGTCGACTGTCAACTGGGTGCTGGGCATCCAACTCTCGAAATCGACAGTTCGCCAACTGATCTTGAGGCGCTTATTCTTTTGGATATCCAAAAATGTGCCTTTGACCGCTCCGTTCCACAGTTCAAAAACACCTTCGACCACAGGGTTGACTTTGGCTAGTGCTTGGGTGATTTCTCCTTGTTTCCAAGAGTTTGTCCAAGCCGCAAATACAATTTCTTTTTCGACATAGACATCACAATAAAACTGTAGATCGCTCATCTCGCACCGTCCTCATTTTAGGGTATAGAAACCTATATCGTTTTATGCAAATATTGTGCACACGTGTTACAATTTCCTTGTTCACATTTGAGGAAATATGCCAAGTCTTACCAAAACCGTTGTATTCACCGACCTCGCAGGGTACACCCAAAAAACGGCTACCATCAGTCGCGAAGAGTTGCAACAGTTGGCAGAAGCCCACGAAAAACACGTGTTGGAATTGTTCAAACCCTTCGGTGGGCAGTTGGTCAAAAGTATTGGTGATTCTTACATGGCGGTCTTTGATTCCGCTACAGATGGTGTTCGTGCCTGTTTGGAACTGGTACAAACCACATTGCCCGGAATGGGAATGGAATTTCGAGCATCGGTTGCCACTGGTGATGTGCAAGAGTTGGAAAATGATTATTTTGGCAACAACGATTACTTTGGCGAGCCAGTCAATTTGTCTGCTCGTATCAATTCGATCACTCCGGCAGGAGAAGTGTGGTTTGCCGATCGAACCCGTCGTTGTATGACCCAATCGGAAGTGGCCTGGGAGACGGTTGGTCTACATGCTTTCAAAGGGGTGCCCGGGAAAGAAGAAGTCTTTCGAGCGGTGTCACCAACCCAGTGTTTTCTTCCAGCAGAACTCAAAGCGGTGATTGACTCTCCTGAATGCACTATTATCCGTGCCACTGAAAAGCCCAAGATTCCACGCGAAGGTTTGGTAATCCTCGAAGGATATGCGATGGGGTCTCCGGAACTGGAGTCAGTGTTGCACATGTTGTCTCACTTGCCCCAAACCGATATTTGGCTGGTGGTGTACAAGATTGCATCCGCCCACCGTATTGAATGGGAAGAACGCGGTTATCGCTTGCTAATTGGTACCAGTGAGGGGTTTAACCACAGTGTGGAGATGGCACTGGAAGCCAAAAAAGATTTTGATGCCAACAAAACCAGTACTCTGACCTTGGATTTCAGTGCCCTTGGAGATGTGTCTTTGGAAGTGATTGGGGTTGCTTTGCCCGCAGTGCCATTGGTCAATTTGATTGGGGCCTACACCATGGATTTATTGGCGGATGGTTCTTGGGGGTACAACAAAACCCGTTCGCTTGGTGAAGTACACGTCACCGCAAAAGGTGTTACCCTCACGCCGTTTCGACCAGGTATGATGATCAATTCGGTAGGGGTGCCTACTGGAGAAGAAGTCCAACTCAAGCAAAACTCTCGTTTTCGGATGCACGAGTGGGTGTATCGTTATTTGAGTCACGTTGGTGGTTTGTATCGTGGTTTGATCATCGGAAATGCCGCATTTTCACAGCAATACAACGTCAAAGACAAGATTGAAATGGGACGTTCTCCCAACGGTAAAGGGTTTGAATTGATCGATCGTGGCGGATCGGATCGGATTCGTTGGATCCAGGGACCCCAGACCGAAAAAGCCAAGGCACAAGGATTGACCCTAGACAGGACGTTAATTGGTCGACAGCATACCTTGATCAATATCGTCCGCAAAGACCTAGTGGTGGTCTCACCGATTCATAACCGACTACCCACTTTTGTAATTCCCAAAGGCAAATCAAAAGTAGAGCGGGTTCAAAAAGAACAGGTTCTCAAGTTTGGTGACATTTTGATTGTGGGTACCTATGTCTTTGGCTTAAAAAAGATGTATTGAGATTATTCTCCACATTCTAACCACTGCTCTAATAAAATGCGTTCTTCTAGTGTAATCCCACCACTAGGGGGCATTGATTCTTTGTTTAGAATAGTGGCTTCAATGCGGTCCTTCCATTCATTGGTCATCGTTTCTGTATCAAAAGCGACATTTGGTGGTGCACCGTGTCGATTTTCGGCGGTGGTGGCGTGACAGGATTGACACTTTCCATCGAGGAACCCTTGTGTCCAAGTGGTATAGGTAGGAGGATTCGTACAATCAATCCCTGTATCTTTTCCAGCCCCACATCCAAGACCCAGCCAGATGGCAACATTTAACAGCATCAGAATACCCCCATGATGGGATTTGTTTTACCGAAATCTAGTGGGTCCAAATCCGCCATCGCTAGCAGTGTAGCGCCCAAGTGTGATGGTTTAAGCAATGTGCCGCGATCTGTTGAATCCCCACTATCCAAATCGACCTTTTGTCCCAAGACCTGACTATCATATCCACCAATGGTGCGACCACCTTGTACACCACCAATGATCATAGCCGAACCAACTGGCCAATGGTGCTTGCCTCCCATTTCGTTCAAACTGGGGTGTCGAGACATTTCAGAACAGACCACCACGGTGGTTTCTTCGATGAGGGGAATGCCGTGGATGTTAGTACGGGTTTGTAAAGCCTCCATCAACTGTTGCAGACCCAAAAATAGGAGGTCAAAGTGCCAGTTTTGTTCAAAGTAATCGCCATGCGAGTCCCAACGCATGTTGCAATAGCCTTCGTCTTGGATAATGGCACATCGACTCAAGTCATTGCTGAAAAAATCCAGTGCCAATTCGGCTTGACTCATGAAGGTTTCGGTACAGTCGTAACCAAAGTCTCCACCCTCACTCAACAAATCAAGACTACCCAGTTGAGACTTGAGTCCCTGTAACTGCATTTGGGCACGTAGAAAGTCGGATTGAAATTGTTGGTTTTGCGGATGTGAAAAAGAGGAGGTGCTAGCTCGTTCTTGCAGGTAGGCAGATACCAAAGCTTCATGGTCGGTGTTGATGGGCACTGAGATAGGGTCGTTACCATCCAATAGTCGTTCCAATTCGCCATTGGCACCAACCCGTAAAATAGCATTGGAGTATTCGGTGGTGAAGGTGGGTCCAGATACCAACAGGTGAGGAGCAGTATACAAAGAGGGCGCGTTGGCACCGATGATGGCACCCCAATCGTCTGTTCCAATCGGACTACCGGTCATCAAGATGCGTTTGGCACGATCGTGGGCAACCGTTTCAAAGTCCAAGCCATTCAAAATCAAACATTCCGAGCCCCATTGTTCAAAGAACCTTCGAACCTCTGGACGATTGGGGTTGTCCACAAAGGAGAGGCCACCGAACGAGGATTCCAGATCTTCTTGATCGGTGTGTACATAGTAGTTTCGGAGCATTTCTGGGGCGAAAACCATCGAGGTATCCCAAGCCCCATCACAAAAGACAAACAGAAAACGCCGTGTACTGTTGGTATTCATTGCCAGAGATGATGCCAGTCCCAAGCCAGAACCCGCTAAGAGTCCACCTTGTAAACAATGTTGGATAAAGGTTCTTCTGTTCATCAATACCTCACAAAGTCTACATCTTGTAATAGGGCGCTTAGGACAACTTCCCAGGCTGTATCTGCTGATTGATTAGACGCATCATAGACTTGGATCCACAGTTCCAAGGTTTGACCCACCCAGAGATCATCGGCACTTTTACCGTGTAACCACAACCGGAGATTGGCCAATTGCGTGGTAAAAGAGGGGTCTTGGAAGGTAATGTTGAAATCAAATCCTTCGACGCCGTGGTTGATGATATACACTGCGTGGGCTTGGGCGATGCGTTCAGTGACCAATGCTGATGAGAGATTGGGATAGCGTTGGCGATCAAAGGTTTGAAAACCATCAATTCCACCAGCCATTGTGCGATAGCGAATATCCATCAGGTCGTGTTCGGTTGTTTGCCACTTGTAACCCGAGAACTGCTCCATACTGGTTTGCAACTGGTAGGGACTGAGCATTCGATCGCCACCGGTTGCTGGACTTTCTAAATTTTCGGAAGCATATTCTTCCGAGAGTAAAAGTGCCTTCCAAATCGTTTTGTACTGATAGTCCACGGTGAAAGTTTCTTGGATATTGGAGATTTGCGAGAAGTCTTTGGCGGAGAGTGTTCGATCGTAGAGCATTTCCATACTTTGACGAATGGTACATTGAGCAAAACGGGTATCTTGGGCAATCAAGACCCCAACTTCGGTAAAGGTGCTGACTGGTGTACCAAACCAAGCAGGGGATACGCCCATCATTTCTAGTCCCATCAATTCTCGTTCGGGATGGTAATAGGTTGTTTCCAAGGGGTTGAATCTTTCCATCCACCAAAAACCAAACATCGAGGCGGCTAGTGGATCCAAAGAGGCATGACAAGTGAGACAACTAGGGTCTTCTTGGAGAGCGCTTTCGGTGTTTTCCAAAATGTTTTCGCTGGCGGTGAAGTTAATGGGTCTTGCTAAATAGTCATCGCAAAGTAACATTTTGGTGAGCATGGCCGCACGGGCACGATTCATGTTGAAAGCATCGGTTGGATAGCGCCACCACAAACCATTGGTGCTCAAAACCCCCACAGGTGGACGTCCATCGAGATAACGTGCTTCTTTCCAAGTGGAGAGATTGTCAATGTCTAAGGTTTCAGGCGTTGAACCATCTACATACTCGATTGGAAAAAGGGTGACCAACAAATCGTTTGCCAGTGTGGTGTCTGAGGTCACAATTTCGGTCCACGGTTTATCATGAGAGGCAACGTGCGCCATCCAACGCAAGGGCTCTTCTCCGATGGAACGGGCAAATGGAAACCACCAAATACTAGAGTCCAGATTGAAATCATCGGCCACGATATCAAACTTGTCGACCCGAGTGTGCCATAAATCACCAAAACGATGGACCAAATGCGCCTCGAAGTCAGGGCTTTCTAGCATATCAACCACGATACCATTCCAGTCCACGTCATCGGTTTGGACTTCAGCATATTCTTCGAGGCTCGGTAAGTGTCCTCGCACGTCTAATGACATTCGTCTCAGTAGGCGAGTATGACTGATGAATTGGGGTGTTTGTTCTGTTTGTTCCTGCTCTTGTGCACAGGCGAGCCATAACCAAATCATTCAGCCTCCAACATGGCTTCCAATTCTCGATCGATTTGCTTGCTATCCCATTCGTATTCACCAAATGACTGTCCTTGAAACGCCAATTTTCCTTT
>CAKZLX010000037.1 GCA_937127265.1 uncultured Pseudomonadota bacterium | reverse complement strand
GAAAATTATGTAGACGAACCCCAGCGTGAATATGGCCACCTTTGCGATCGGAGATGGCTTTGATAGTGTGATCGATTGGAAGTGTTTCCAAGTCAATACTGGCAACATCTTGGGCAAACCAGTTCAGTTGTTGTTCTGAAAAGTGCTCACCAGAAGGTGTGTAGGTGTGTTGCAGTGTTTCCAAATGGTTTTCCAATGGAAAGTCGTTCAAGAATGGGGCAACGGTCTTTTGGATGTGGCGTCGAAAAGAATGGGCTGTGGTGAAGGCTTTATCGGTGGCGCCCATGGGATAGATGCCATTGCTGTCAACCTGTTGAAACTGTACTGGACATTTTTCGGCCACCAATTTATTCATTTTGGGCAAGAAAAATGCGGGAAAGTAATCGGTGACCACAGCCAAGGACTGATCGATCAGTGCCCATAACACTTCTTTGATCGACTGTTCCGGAGTTTCCAAATAGGGGATATAAGTGGCATTGCTATCTTTGAACGTATGTTGGTTGCAGAGCATACCGTCTCGTACAAAAGCATGAAAGCGTTCAGAAGCCCACCGATAATCCATTCGTAACCCTTCAAACACCACCAGTCCCACACCGTGTTGGTTGGCAAGTGCAATGGCGTGTTCCAAACCAAAATTGTAATGGGGACGTCTGGCGGAGGTCATCCAATAGAGAACAAACGGTTTTGTAGCATCAATCGGACGTTGATTTAGGGTGTACAGGCGTGTTGCGTGCATAGACCCTCCATTGAGTATGGTTAAAAGAGAGAAACTCTAGGGTCTTTAGGAGATTAGTGGAACAAATGACGCAGACGTTCGATGGCTTTGTACTCGATTTGACGGACACGTTCTTTGGATAGAGAGATGTGTTCACCAATTTCACGCATGGTTTGTTTGGGGTTGCCATCCAAGCCAAAGTGGTGAATTAAAATGTACTGTTCGCGACTGTCGAGGTAGTCAGAGAACTTGTTGTGAATGATTTCAAGGGCTTCTTGGTGCTCAAGTTCATCTTCGGCAACGTTCATGTCGCTGGGTAAGGTGTCCATCAACGCGTTACCTTCGGGGTCGGTGGCATCAAGTGAAATAGCCGACTGTTGCTTGAGAAGCATGTTGGCACGTTTCACACTCATGCCCAATCCATTGGCGATCTCTTTGAGGTTGAACTCTTTACCATCATTGATGTATTGTTCGATCACAGTTTGCAGGTTGCGAGTTTGTTCAATCGCCCCACCAGGAATGCGAATCAAACGACCAGTATTTTCGATGCAACGGGTGATTTGGGCACGAACCCACCAACGAGCATAAGTGGTAAAACGAATATCTTTTGTGGGATCAAAGCGCTTGGCGGCTTCTAGAAGACCAATGTATCCTTCTTGGAGGAGGTCTTCGGAATGCATACTGCGACCACTCATTTTGTTGCTTTCAATTTTGGCAATATGTTCAGCGCTCATAGCCAATTCCCATCGTAAATCATCGGCTTTTCCTTGTAGACGAGAAGCACGTCGCGAAATTGGTTTGAGGCTGGGATCGGTTTGGGCACGTTCTTTCAACAAATCAACACAATCAGCGAAGACCATAATACGGCTGGCGTTGTGTTTCCGAGGTTGATCTTTGACTTCGAGCAACTGGCTTTGAAAGTCTTCAATCGTCATCAGTTTACCTTCCAACTCATCTTCGAGCGCAATGATTCGGTTGGCAAGGTCTTGTTCAAGCTGTAGATTCATTTTGCGTTTGGTCATGGGACACCTTTTGGTTTGAGTAGTATTACTATTCAAATACTATTCAAAGATATTTGTTTTGACAAGGTTTTTGACAAAATATGAACTATAATGACGTTTTTGTCACAAAATGTAAACGTGATGGTGATAATAAGATCCAATAAATTTTATAGTGCTATTCAGAAATGTGTTTGAATAGGTTACATAGGATAACGACTCCGATCTCTAGAAGTATTCTCTTCAGAACATACACTTCATAGACACCCCCGCATATATGGCAAATTCAGCGCACAAAATTAGCATTGGTAAACTTTCAGAAGCCACCAATATTCCGATTCCAACCCTGCGAACTTGGGAAAGACGATACAATTTTCCAGTCTCCGAACGGACCGATGGCAATCATCGTTTGTATGATGTTTCGCTCATCCCACATCTCAAATTGGTACTCCAAACCTTGGCCAAAGGTCACCGTGCCAAGCAAGTGCTTGGCTTATCTGTCCAAGAGTTGCAGGTTTTACTCGGTGAAACCAAAACACTAGAACCTGTTACTGTCAATGCGCAACAGCCAAAGGAGCCTGTTCAACAACAGAACCCTCAAGAAGCGTTGTTTGACCAGTGGTTGGTTGATGTCAAAGCACTTGATTCCAAGGCTTGCTTCGGTCATTTTCGATTGGCCTTGTCCCAACTGGGCTTGCGTCGCTTTATCCTTGAACGAATCATTCCATTTGTGTCCAAGATTGGTTGTGCTTGGCATGATGGAGAACTGCAAATTTTTCAAGAACATTTTGCCACTCGTTTGATCAGTCAGTTTCTGGAAGAGCATTGGCAACTGATCAACGCCAGCAATGTTGGAGATACCGTTGTAGTTAGTAGTCATCCCTTGGAAAAACACACCATAGGCTTTCATTTGATTGCCAGTATGCTGGTTCTCGAGGGCTTCTCGGTGGTGGTACTGGGCAACAATACCCCTGTGGAAGAAATTGTGGCTTGTGCCGACCAAACCGAGGCAATCGCGATTGCACTGACTTTTTCAATCACCATGAATGCTCCTGACGTCCTTCATTTTCTTGAAGAGTTAGAAGAGAGAATCGTGCAACACTCCAAAGTTCAGCCGATGATGATCATGGGTGGAAGTGGTATACCAAAGGATACGCAGAAACGGTGGTTGGTGCATCATGACCTGAGTACCTTGGGACGTATATTGGCTGAACACAAGATCGTGTAGCAAAATACTGCATTTGTAGTACGAACTATTTTGTCTATTGGTATTGATACCTATTCAAATAATCAGCCGTGAGACTTTGTTTTCAAACTTTGAATAGATATTGAATTTGATAGAAATCATGCGTGTTGACTCTTAAAAAGATACAGATGGGTATTAGAATTGGAGGGATCATGGTTGAACGTCGTTGGTGGTTGGGATGTGTGTTGGCATTGGGATTGGGCTTTGGAATACCTGTGCAGGCTGAAACACCGGCATCCGAAGTAAACATTGAAGACATTTTACGAAAGGCTGATGATTTGTTTCGACAAGATCACTCGATTGTGACCATGGAAATGACTGTCAAAACCAATCGTTATGAACGCAACATGAAGATGAAAGCGATGTCCTTGGGTACCGAAAAAACCATGATTACCATTTTGGAACCCACCAAAGAAGCAGGAACTGTGACTCTCAAAGTCGACAACAACATTTGGAATTACCTCCCCAAAGTCGATCGGGTGATGAAAGTACCTGCCGGTATGATGGGTGGTTCGTGGATGGGTTCTCATGTGTCCAACGATGATTTGGTTCGGGAGAATCGTTTTTCAGAAGATTTTGACACCAAAGTGATTCACACGCCCACCGATGGAAATCCTGATAAGATTTATGAAATTGAACTGATACCCAAAGAAGATACCGCAGTGGTTTGGGGCAAGATCGTTACCCGTAGTCGTGAAGACTTTTTGCCGCTCGACGTTAAATATTACGACGAAGATGGTACTTTGAAACGAATCGACAAATTTGAAGACATCAAAGAGTTCAACGGAGTGATGTTGCCAACCAAGTTTTCGGTGCTTCCACAAGACAAAGAAGGTGAGTACACGGTGATGACCTACACCAGTGTAGACTTTGAGACCCCTGTGGATGAGAAGATGTTCTCCTTGCAGGCCTTGCGTAAATAAGTGGTGATCTGATGTCATTTTTGGTTTCGATTGCTTGGCGCAATGTCTGGCGAAACGGTCGTCGTACTTGGATTACTGCCACTGCGATGGCCGTATCGGTGGCGATTTGTATATTTTTGAGTGCCTTTACCAATGGTTTCTATCAGACCTTCTTTGATATACTTATCCAAGGCGCTATCCGTCCGGTAAGAAGGCATGTGATTTACTTCGATGAGAACTGCTCTCACACTGTCAGTAATCAGCACGTCGAATCGGAGCAGCTCGAAGCACTGGAAAG
>CAKZLX010000036.1 GCA_937127265.1 uncultured Pseudomonadota bacterium | reverse complement strand
CTCAAAAACAGCATTGTTATCCACGCTCCCATCACAATCGTTGTCCAAGCCATCACAAATCTCAAAGGCAGAAGGATTTTGCACCGCTACGTTATCATCACAATCACCACCGACAGTGACCTGCCCCACTGGAACCGTACAGGATTCTTGGGCTGTACTATCATCTCCATAGCCATCTTGGTCAAGATCCAAATAGTGAGTCACAGTCCCTACAGCACCAAGTTCATCGGCTACACCATCACAATTGTTATCAATACCGTCACAGATTTCAATCGTAAATGGATTGGCAATGGAATTGATATCGTCACAATCACCACCTAGGAGACTATATCCTTCAGGTTGTTCACAGGCTTCTATGGTATCAGAGTCATCTCCAAAACCATCTTCATCAACATCGCGATAAAAGGTGACAGTGACCCCTTCATCAACAGCCCCATCACAATTGTTGTCAAACCCATCACACGTCTCTGTAGCCAATGGATTGATCTCACTGTTCGAGTCGTCACAGTCCTCCGCCAAAGGCGTCAGTCCAGGAGTGACCATACAGGCTTCAACCACTTGATTTGGGTCTCCAAAACCATCTCCATCAGCATCTACATAAAATATCGCTGACAAATCATCATC
The DNA here is from genome assembly GCA_937127265.1 of uncultured Pseudomonadota bacterium. Taxonomy (GTDB): domain Bacteria; phylum Myxococcota_A; class UBA796; order UBA796; family UBA796; genus CAJWHX01. Next base: position 2,210 of record CAKZLX010000036.1, on the reverse strand, counting down.
CACTGTGCCATTACAATCGTTATCCAATCCATCACACACTTCTTCAGCCGCGGGGTAAACGGAATATTCCCGATCATTACAATCCGAACCATTTTCGACATATCGATCAGGTGCTTCACAAGCCTCCAGTGAGATATCAGGATCGCCAAAACCATCTTCATCGGAGTCTACATAAAACGTTTTCAAGACGTCCTCATCAACCACCCCATCACAATTGTTATCAATGCCATCACAAGTCTCTAGCGCACCAGGATGCACAGATGAATCTTGATCATCACAATCCTCTTCAACCGTAAAACCGTCCATATCGGCGTCTTCAGGCTCTTCGATAACAGTTTCAGTAATGGTTTCTTTATCGGCTTCTGTACAGCCCACCAACAGTGATGTAATGATCCATGCTCTCATTGTCTACCTCATAGGTTTGCTCTTGAACACTACCATTCTACATCACTGCACATCAATTGGGTCAGAATTCCCAACAATCGAAAAGAAATCACGTTTTTCAAAACCGATTGTCAACCCATAAGACCATGATCATTACAGTCACACGATACACATCACCCGTCTCATTTTTTCAACATCGATCGATACAATGCCAAGCCCTTCTGAAACTTGGGATCCATCTCCGTAAAGTATCCCAAGGTGTAAGCAGGATGATTTCTAACGTTCTGACTACCGTGACGAGCTGATACAGAATACGGAGGCAACCGCTCTTCAACAGGAGTCGGTTTGCCAGGACTGACGGTTGGTTGCGTGTCACTCGGTAGAAAACCACGTAACTTCCGAATGTGCTTGAACTGCTTGATTGCGTGTACCCCAGTGCCCTCACCTGCATATTGAATATCGAGAAGATCTAACACATGGTCTTTATAAGCACCTAAGGTAATCCCGACCGCATCATGCAATATCAAATGACGAAGATTAGACAATCCTGCTGGTAACATCGGTACCGGTTTCGACATCGCTTGCAGTCTTTTATAGCGAATGTGCCATGGTTTAGAATCCAAAGAATATCCGATTCTCAATGTATGCAACTTGGGTAATGTGGCCAAAAACTTCAAATCAATCAAAGAAGAACTGGTCATCGACAACTTGGTAAGCGAGGAAAGTGCTTTGATACTTGATGGAACAGAATCAAATGGACAAGATGCCATCTCGAGTACTTCTAATTTTGTACAATCAACAATGCTCTCTGGAAATTTTTGCAATGGATTTCCAGAAATCGACAAATGACGAAGACTTGTAGGCAAATCATAAAGACTGTCTACCCCACATTGAATAATCTTCAAGGTTTTCAAGTTGGTAAACTGGGTCAAATCAGGAAGGTCTTCCTTACGCATATTGACCAATGTCAAAGAGATTAAACTTTTAGCACAAGCATCCCAAGAAAACGATTCGAGATGAACACGTTCAAGATTCAATTCCTTCAATGATTTGGACACTGAACAGGACAACAAGTTTCCGGTCCCACGGATTTTCAGACTCGATAAGGAAAGTTCTCTCAAATCAAAAGACTCAGATTTGTTCAACTGGATATACAAGCCGTCAACGTGACTACGTATATGCTTCACTACCTTTGAATCAACAAGGATATTTTTGGACAAGCCTGAAACCTTTTGCTCCACTAAGAAGCCCCAAAGAAAATCGTACCCTCCCAGTTTAGTCCACTTACCGACTTTCCCAGCCATTCCATGTGATACCTCAGCCAGCAATTTCTGTTTGGCTTTTGACGATAACTCCAGATAAGCAGTCCAAAATTCTGTTTCTTTAAGTCGCCACATCTTGTCGCACAACTCTTGACTGATAAAGGACGCACTGTGCTTACTAAGAGCTGGAAGGTCGCATATTTCCGGGTGATTTTCAGAATTATAATAATATCGCCAGCTTCCATACTGCCCACCGTTCACCGACATGGCTTCATACAGGTCGGTGTATTTCTTGCGACCGACTTGAATGGTTTGAAATCTTTGCACACTGCCATACAAAGCCAATAAATCAAGATTGTTTTTTAACCGTAGCATCGGTGGCATACCAATCATGGTCAAATTGGTCAAAGAGGACAACTTATGCAATTCGATCTTTTTACAAGTGGAATCTACCGTCAAGGTAATCGATGATACGTTCGGAGTGTACGTTAATATACCGACAATCGAAGAGTCTAAGGTAATCGACTCAACATTCTCGCATACAGTTTCAGAATGACTGAGGAC
>CAKZLX010000035.1 GCA_937127265.1 uncultured Pseudomonadota bacterium | reverse complement strand
GGTACGAATTATCGACTGTCTCACCCATTCCTCTGGCTATCCAAACTGGCGTCCTTTCTACTCTACTTTTCGTCGAAACCAACATGACTGGGGTTCGATAGCCACACGCCAGTCGATGTTAAACAAGGTGATCACCACACCACTATCCGGTGTTCCCACCAAAAAATATGTCTACTCCGATATCGGTTTTATGGCATTGTGTGCGGTCGCCGAAAAACGTTTTGGCAAACCGATTCACATTTTATGGCAGGAATTTCTTCCCATAGAAGCCAAAGAAAACCTATTCTGGGGTCATTCTCAAGCAGCGGCCACAGAAGATTGCCCCACTAGAAAACGGATCATCGTCGGTGAAGTCCACGATTTAAATGCTGCGGTACTCGGTGGAAAATCAACCCACGCCGGTCTGTTTGGCACGGCGAGCACCCTAACCAAAACGGCTTCTTGGGCACTCGATGGCTATCATGGAAGAAGTGACTCCTTAGAACCAGAAACCGTCAAGTACTTTTGGGAGACCAAAGGTGCCGGCTCTCACTGTTTGGGCTGGGATACTCCCTCAGGAGAAGGTTCGACCGCCTCTGCCTTATGGCCCCAAAATGGCGTTGGCCACTTGGGCTTTACCGGAACCTCACTATGGATAGCCCCCACCGAGGAGTTGGTGGTTGGCTTTACTTCCAATCGGGTACATCCACGCGTTGAAGGTGGCGCTTTACCTGGTGTACTGATCGGTCCCAAAACCAAACGCTATCGTAAGTTCCGTCCCGTATTACACAAAACGATTTTGAAAACACTTGGATTGGTATCATGTTAATTCATCACTATTCCCGAAGATGTCATGGAAAAACACCATGAGTACACCTGTTGTTGACTGGCAAACCATCCTCTCGATATCTGGTTTTGCGATGCTGGGTGCACTCGGTCGATATGGGTGCTCTTTTCTACCTGCTATATTCAATATTCCCATGGGCACTGTATTGGTGAATGTGCTGGGGTCTTTTCTCTTGGGTTTTCTGACGGCTTTTTGTGTTGCTCACCCTCTTCCTCCCAGTGTCAAAACTGGACTGAGCACTGGTTTTCTTGGGGCATTTACAACCTTTTCTACATTTTCTGTCGAGAATGCAACCCTCATTCAAGAACAGGCCACCTTCACTGCGGGATTGAACATGATAGGTCAAGTGGTAGGTGGAATTGCCTGTGCCTTATTGGGGCTACACTTGGGGGCACGATGGTTTCAACCCTAACAATTACGACACCAATTCGCTGGATGTATCGAAAGACATCAGACACACCATCAGACATCTTACCTGAACTCAAACCTGATGACAAATCAACAATTGAACCCAAACGGTTTCGATGCAAAACCTGTCAAAACCCAGTAGCCTTTGAAGTTGATATCATTCAAGTCAACAGTAGTACCTTTTAATGCGTCACCCTTTTCGTAAGCCATAATTTTGTAAATTGTCTGATGCAAATTTACTTAAATTTTATTTGATGGATAATCGGGACTATCTTAAGTATTGGAGAGTTGTTAGGTATTGGGCGTATAGAAAATATGAAATATCCACTTTAGAAATTGAAATGCTTCTTTATCTTTATGACCAACCTTTGTTCTCAAGAAATGACTT
>CAKZLX010000034.1 GCA_937127265.1 uncultured Pseudomonadota bacterium | reverse complement strand
ACTGCTGGTGAATTCAATGCTTTCAATGCCATCGTGGTGGTGTTCTTGGAGGTGAGTATTGGTTGAATAAATGTGGAGGTGGTTTTGTCCTTGGTGTTGCTGGAGCAACGGTTGTCCTTCACGGGCTGGAATGAACCAGATAGGGTGACGCGACAGCAGTCTAAATATTTCAGCGTGATGGATGTTGGACTGTTGTTGGGCAGACAATAACTGGTCGGCAAAAGTAGACATGGGGGCTCCAAAACAAAGTATCGAGTATAGTGTATCCGATTCAAACAAGTTGAAGATGGCGAAAAGGTAAATTTAGGCTTTAGAATTGCAGTTGGGCAGTACAGACAATTTGCTGATCGATAACGTCCCATTGGGTAATGGTTCCACCCGTACGCAACCATTGATGGATCGGTTCCCATTTGCTAGACGGTTGGTTGGTTGGGGCAGTGGAGTGGGTAGCAATTTCGGTGATTCGATTGGTGATGATTGCAGGGTTTTGCTCTGGCGTTGCCACAAATAGGTTGGGTGGTAAACCGGCAACCAAGATCGACCCTATATCCTGACACAGTATCGGTAGGGCATCTAATGCATTGAACGAAGTGGTACGTTTGCTTTGTAAGTCGAAACCACTAGACCAACGGGTGCTTTCAATCGCGTCTTCAGACCAACTAGCACCTTTTGTCAGCCACTGGGAGACGGTCTCTTTCTTCCATTGACTTTGTTCGACGGTTTGTTGGTTGATCAAAGCATTCAATATGCTGGCACCTTCAATTTTTGCTCCGGCAAGGTTACTACCGCGTAAATCGACGAATCGTAAGTCGGCATGTTGGAAGTTGGCATATTGTAGGTTGCTCCAACGAAAGTCTGATCGTTGCAATTGGGCACGTTGCAGAGATGCCGAGCGAAGATGGGCATGAGCAAAATTCCCGTGTTGACACTGTATAGAATTCAACCTTGCTTGTTCCAAATGTGCCGAGACAAAATTTGCGTAGTGTAAACTACTGCGTTGAAAATCAGCATGGCTTAGGTTGCAGTGGGCAAAGACACTTTGGGTGAGATCGCAATCAGGGGCGAAAAAATATTGCAAGTCTCGATATACGGCCCGAAAGAGAGGTAACTCTTGCCAACGAACATCACAGTGCGTCCAGTCTCCAATTGGAAGTCCAAGTACAGGGGGGTGTTGTTTCCAACTGGCAACCAGTGTTTGCCCCCGATACTTTGGACTGTCTATCGATTTCATGTCTCGGTCGTTCTGCGTCGTTTGTTGGTCTGTTAGTCTCGACGTCGCAACCACAACAATCCGGTGAGCGCCAGAAATGGTGTGAGATTGAGTCCAAACCCACCAGTGCTACAAGCGAAGAGTCCTTTTTCTTCTTCTACTTCTTCGGCTTCTAACTTTTCAAAATAATTGGGTTCCAGAATTCCTGGTTCATCACACCAGACACGAGTACCATTCTCACAACCTGCCACCATTTGGCTATCAATCCAATCTCGGTAGAACTGCACACGGGTGTCGACCCCGCCAGTTTCATTGCAATCACTCATGTCATAGGCGTGACTAGTGACTCCAACCAAACGCAAGCCGTCTGTACTCTCCCAAAAACTTGGACCACCAGAGTCTCCGTGACACTTTCGGACATCACTTTCCACTTCGCCCACTTTGAATTCATAGGGGGCAATTTCAGCGATGAAAGAATCACCCTGTTGTTTGATGGCATAAGTTCCCGGAGGAGGAGCTTCCTGTTGTCCAGTGGCGACCTGCTGTCCCCAACCAACCACCGCAACCCAGTCGCCAACCATCATGGCATCATTTTCTTCGGGTGTGGGGAGGTAAGCCGGTTTGACATCCAGTACGGGCTCTGACAAAAATAACAGTGCGATGTCGGCATTTTCAGCCAGTCCCATTTGTAAACTGTTGATGTCGAAATCTTCGTGGATAATCCATTCGGTGACCGCAATCGCATCGGCTGGCAGTTCAGGATCTTGGGTAGAGCCATCCCACTCGGTGAGGTCTGCTTCTCGAGTCCACCACATTTTGACATCATCCATCGGAAGACCAAAGGAAATGACATCGGTATCGACACAGTGTGCCGCCAACAAGACCACATCTGGTGCAATCAGGGTACTGGAACAGACAAAGGTGTCTAGTGGAAAATCAAACAAGATACCATGCAACAGCATCCCACCGGTCATCGGATAGTCATCATTGGTGGCATCGATACCGTTAATGATCGGTGCTTCCACAGTAAGTTCAGGGGTGTTAAAAGCGTCTTCATGTTCTAAGGTTGGTGGTTGGGCAAAAGCCAATCCCGTCAAAGCAAAGGTAATCATGGTGTTCTCATTGGGTGTGGTGATTGGTATGAAAAGTTATACACGGGTTGCTGCATGGGTGATAAAACCGAACT
>CAKZLX010000033.1 GCA_937127265.1 uncultured Pseudomonadota bacterium | reverse complement strand
AATTGGCACAGATGATTTCGCCGGATCGTTTGGTTGCGGCATAAGGCGATGCGGGGATGTCAACCGAATCACTTTCTCTAAATGGTCCTTGTGTTCTGGAACCGTAGACCGAAGAAGAAGAGGCAAATACCAGCCGATCACAATCAAATTCTCGCATGGTTTCCATGATGCGAAGTGTTCCAGTGATGTTGATGTCGGTGTAGGAATCAGGCTCTAAAAGAGAGGGGCGAACACCGGCTCTTGCGGCAAGATGCACCACAACATCTGGCGGGTTGTCGGTAAACATTTGTCGAAGTAAATCGCGATCGCGAATGTCTCCACGATAGAGACGAAATCCATCATGTTGAGATAATAAGTGTACATTGTGTTCTTTGTGAATGGGATCATACCCATAGTCGAAGGCGTCGATGACGGAGACTGTGTCACCACGTTTTAAGAGTGCTTCTGCAGTTTGCGAACCAATAAATCCCGCTCCACCAGTGATGATTACATGCATGTGTTCTCCCGTCTGTAGATTGCTAGGTTACTTCCCCAGCAACCGTTTCATTTTCTGTTGTATGGTCTCTATGATATCATCATCTTCAGGTTCGCGCCCCAGCCAAAGTGCCAATCCCATGAATCCAATGATCACAATGCCTACGATAGGTATTCGGATCCAAATTGTCTGACCTTGAATTCCGAACTTGATACTGGTTGCCAAAAGGAAGGCACCACCCAGTAAGAAAAGATTGATTTTGTGAAAGGGAAAGCAGTTCAGTAACCATTTTGCCTCTACGAGCCTCCACAAAGACCAAATGATAAGGGTGATCGAAGTTGCCATCGCTGCACCAATACTACCATATTGTGGAATGAGCCAATAGTTTAAGCCCATGTTGACCAGTGCGGCCACGATACCATTGGCAAGATTTAGCAAAGCATAGCCACTCATTGGAATAATCCGCATCGCAATCGAACAAGCCGACCAAATCAATTGACCACCCACCAAAATAATCAGGGGTGTTTTACTTTGCGCATAGGCTTCGTCGAAGAATGAGAGCACTACATCCGGAATCATGTAAAAGAGCATCAATAAAGGAAGGTTGAAGAGCAACAGCCATTTGGTCACCAACTTTAACAGATCGTTGAGGCGTTGGAAGTTTTTGTGTTGGACCAGTTCAACGATGATCGGGTTGAAGATGGTGATGATGGCAGTGATGGGAAGGGTGGTAATCATCGCTAAGGATACAGCAATTCGATAGAGTCCAACCTCGGCACTGGTTTGGGTTAACCATTCGAGCATCAGCAAATCCATCCAAGCATTCAATCGAAAGACAAACTGGGAAAATGCCATAGGAATCGAATATCGAAGGAGGGCTGAAAACTCGAAAATTGGTGGTAAGTCAGGGTCGGTAAATAAATCACCAAAGTGACCCCACGCTCTCCTGACTCCATAAATCAAAGGAAGTGCAGTTGAGAGTACGTAGGTGATGAGGGCAGTGGTCAAACTCCACTCAAACAAGACTACCAGTCCGGCTCCAAAAGCCAAAATTAGAGGGATGATGATTTGGTAAGCAATGGCATTGCCTTTCATGTCCTTTTGCGCGCGTAACAAACCGACAATGGTATGCAGTGGTGTCCAAAATAATAGCGCACTTGAGATGACCCGTAATTCGTTGACATGTTCGGTGATTGAAGGTGCTGCAATCCACAACATCCCCATACACATGATCGAACTGGCGATCGAGAGTGCCATCGAAGAGAGAATTAAGCCTTTGAGGCGAGCACGATCTTTATTGTTGCGGTGTCTAGCCCCAAAATAAATGGTGCCCAATTCGGTACCCAGTGGACTGAACATTTTCACCAGTGTCATAATGGTGATCACAATCGTGTAGATCTCGGTGGCCGCCGTACCAAAATAAAACGAGAGCAACCAGGTTACCACCAACCGCAAACCACGATCGATGATGCTGGCTCCGAAGACAATTCCACCTCCGGAAGCAATCTCTTTGGCTTGATCTGATTTGCTCAAGGGTTGTATCCACCTAAAATACTGGCGATTCGTTCAGCGGCTTTACCATCGCCATAGGGGTTTTGGGCGAGGCTCATTGCCTTGTATGCATCTTGATTGGTTAACAATGTTGAAACCGAAGAGACGATGGTTTGAGGATTGGTTCCCACCAGTTTCACCACCCCAGCATCAATTCCTTCGGGTCGTTCAGTACAGTCTCTCATTACCAAAGTGGGTTTGTTGAGACTGGGAGCTTCTTCTTGGATCCCGCCAGAGTCCGTGAGGATCAAATGAGAGCGATCCATCAAGCGAATAAAGTCTTGATATCCCAACGGTGAAATCAAGTGGATATTAGAGGTGTCGGACAACAGTTCGTATACTGGACGTTGGACGTTGGGGTTCAAGTGGACAGGATAAATGATCGTTAGTTCAGGGTGGGCGTGGGCAATTTGCTTGAGTGCCCGACAGATTCGCTCAAAACCATTTCCAAAAGACTCTCGTCGATGTCCAGTTACCAATAAAATCTGAGTGGAAGTATCATCCACGATACCACTGGCACTTCCATATACACTGTGCCCTTCTGGCAGAATCGGTAAACGATCGCGCATCCACAACAGCGCATCAATGACGGTGTTCCCAGTGACGTGGACTTCGGTATTGGAGAGGTTTTCCAAGCCCAAGATTTCAGCAGAACGTGGGGTGGGAGCAAAACACCAGCGACTGATGCGATCGGTGAGTTGACGGTTTCCTTCTTCGGGGAAAGGGGCTGTGAGATCGTTGGTTCGCAAACCGGCTTCCACATGCCCGACTGGAATTCGCGCATAAAAGGCCGACAGTGCTCCAGCCAAGCAAGATGTGGTGTCACCATGAACCAGTACGGCATCGGGATTGTATTTGCTAAATAAGGGGTGAAGTCCATCAATCATGCGTGCGGTCAGAGTGTGTAACGATTGATTTGGTCGCATCAGGTTGAGATCTTCATCAGGGTGTATCTGAAAAAGATCGAGTACTTGATCGAGCATGTCGCGATGCTGACCGGTAACGCACACAATCGACTCGATGTTGGAAGCCTTTTCCAGTGCATGGACGACAGGTGCCATTTTAATGGCTTCGGGGCGAGTACCAAAAATAGACATGACACGCATGAAAACTCCAAAAATCAGGTGGTTGTACACTGCATCGACAACGATTTATCCTTCTGTAGAAGACAGGACACAATGTCGATATTTCTGTGTTGTATATTGTAAAAAACAGCAAACGTCACTTGAAATCATCAACAATCAGTCGTGGTGTGGTTGAAGGCGTTGCATTAACTGTTCATACAACCGCTTGCACTCAACGAATATAGAACGGTGCATACTCGGTGTAGACACTTCGGGTAATGTTGAATGGTGTAGTTTGTCGAGATAGATACAGTGTGGAAGTGTATTGAGATTACCATTGTAGATGTCGAGAATTTTCGACAATCTGGTATGGGGATGGAGTAAAAATATCCAGTGGGCATTGGGCTGGTTCTCAAGATTGTCTAGAATAGACTGATAGTATTCCAGTAGATCTTCCCATGGCGTGGTTGGTTGAAGATACTTGGGATGGGGAATGTGGACAACCGTGGTGTTCTGGGGAAAGATATCTTGCCAATCAGACAACCTATCGTTTTGGTTGATGTCGATCCATAGATTGAGTGAGGGTGACATGGTGTGTGATGATCGATCGATCCAATATTGATGAGATATTGGATGTTGCAACGCTCCAACCAGACGTTCTAGAAATTGTGGTCGAAGAAGTGTATGGCTCTTTATTTGGTCGAAGAAGGTGTTTTGTAATTCAACCTTGAAATTTGAAGAGAGGGTGACCAAGGAGGTCGTTTGGTTCAGAGTATCCAGAAAATTCTGATCATCATGAGGGAATGTCCAAAACAGATGTACATGCAATTGTGGGATAGGCGTGAGAGATGCCCCGATTTGTCGATTGAAGATCTGCTTGAATGTCAATCTATTTGGTATCTGAACATTGGGTATGGATGTTAAGAGGTGGTGCAGGCAGGTTTGGTACTTGCGTCGACGACTGTGACCGTATTGTTCAAATATCTCCTGCCACTGTTGTTGAAACGATTGACAAGCATTCCGCAACTCTTGTCGTTGTGAAATGGGGAGAGAGCGATCCAATTCATTGAGAGTGTCTTCTACAATCTCATTGACTTCTGAAGGCGTTCGTATGTCCAATTTGGAGTAGGACTCTGGTACCAAATCAATCGGTGGGATTTGATCCAGTGTGAGTAGTGGCAAACTTTCTGTTGTTGGTCTTGGGACATCAGTATCAGAGCGCCAACCCCGCTCGATTAAATTGGATAGCATTGGTGAACCAAGAGTGTCGATAACAATGTGAATTCGATTGGTTTTTCCCCTGTTCTCAATCCAATGCGGTGCCCAATTGTTTGATACCCAGACCTCTCCTGCAGGAAGATGCATAATCTGATGATCACAACCAAATAAGGCGTCAGGATTGCTTTGTACAACAATATGTACTCGCCATCGATGCTTCCAATAATGTTCAACATCCACATGGCAAGGCACTTTGGCATTTGGACCCAGTATGGAGATTCGGCTTTCACCTAGGGGTGCCTTCCAAGAGGTAAGTATGGCAGATAAGTAGGGCAACTTCTGGAGAACATCGCAGAGTTTGGGCTTAAACTCCGCTATTGAAACCAAGGGAATCGAATGGAGATTGGGTAAGCGATGCTCTGTCCAACACTCAGGGGATAGGGCATCAATTTCTTCTTTTAATCGGTTGGCATCTATTCGTACAGGTAACTGTACAAAAGGACAGGAGAGAAGTTGTGACACAACAGAATTAGATTGGGGTGACTTCAAGAATCCGTGTGCCCAGAATAAACAAGGCATGGGGTTGCAAGGTGACTGGATTGGATACCATCAGCATATTGTTGTCACTGACCACAAAAGTGGGAATTCGTTTGTGAATACTGGTGAGCGTGTAACGTTCAGATTGGTCGATGGATATTCGGGCTTGTTGGCGACCGATAATAATTCGATCCAAGGTGTACCCATGACGTTCAGCATTGCGAGCACTGTCATTGGAACCCCAGACGATCCCACGGGCATGGACGCGTTCGGTGAGCAGATACCCCGGGTGACTAGGTTCTCTACCAAACTCGATGGTGTCTCCAATGTTACTTTCTTGGGCTTGGGTGGCCTTGTTGATGAGTAGCCAACGATAGTCCCGATTGTTTACCGAGACAATTTGAATCATACCAAGGGTGGTTTGAATAGAGCCTTCTTGGGTGATTTCAACGGGTACTCCAGCGCTGAGCGGTTGACCGTTGTAGGATATACCTTGGTCATAGGCTGTGAGATAGGTGGCTTGTGCGTGAACATCCACTTTGAGGAGGCCGTTGTTTCCTTGTTGGAAACCCCAAGTACCATCTTTGAGTAAATCATAATAATAGGAGACCATCAAGCCATTGATGGGCTTACGAACCGCAAAACCACGATTTTGAATGTTTACATCTGCTTGAACACCAAAGTCCATGAACAGTGTTTGAGAGGAGCCTGAATCAGGAATACTCTTGTATTCTTGTAAAGTATTTTCAAAGGCCTCTTCGGTACCAATGATTAAACCATATCCCTTGTGTAGCCATTCCTTACGTTCCAATGGAGGTAAGGTGGTGGCTAATAGGTAGATATTTTCAGCCGGTAGGTGGGACGGTAGCTTTTTAAGCATCTCGTTAAATGGCGGTGTACCAATTTGGAAGCCTCGAATGACAATGATATCACTGCGAGAAAATGCGGCACGAGGTGCTTGACTTGGGGAGATGAAATTCAATAATCCCAGTTTAGCTTGGCGTTCAATTTTCTCAGGGAAGATACATTGAGTTGGTGCTACGGCTCTGAAACATTCAATATCATCAGGGATTCCTTTGAACTCAAAGACCCCAACACTTTCGAAAGGAATTTCCTTTTGGTTCATGCACAGGCGGGTACGATTGGCAAACCAACATTCTCCGGCGGGTACTTTGGAATTGATTCGGGCAGAGAGGTTTACGGCCTCCCCAAAATAGTCTTCGCCAATCTCTTCGACGTCACCTGTGGCTAAAGAAGCACGGATGGCTAATTCTTGATCTCCAAGGGAAATGGTGCTTTCTACGATTTCCAGACAGGCTTTGATCGCTGATGAAGCCGAGTCAAAAATCGCCATGAAAGAATCACCCAAGTTTTTGACCAACACGCCACCATAGGGTTCAAATATTTGCTTAGTATGGGTTTCGTGGTTGTGAATTAGTTGCACCAATTCCTCACGACTGGCCTTGGCGGTCGATAAGGTATAGTTGGCAATATCGGTAAATACGACAGTTTTGGTAAAGGTAGCCACGATCTCTCCCACAGCTAAAGACGGGTATCGGTATTTGGAACTATCATTTTTTGGGCTGTAATGCCAAAGTTTTTATCTTCAGTGTTGATGTCTTTATTTGGTGGTCAATGAGGATGGTGACCTAATTTTGTGTGTACAAAAGACTGAAGGCTTCGGAATATCCACTTCGGTTGAAAGACCATGGTGGTTCGGACGCAAGTTTCAAAGGTACAGTAGCAGGCTTGTTGAATATCTTTGCGATGCTCTTTGGCACGGTCTCCCTTCCAAATCGGTTCTAATTGGTAGTTGGTTTCTCGGATGTTCCCCAAAACCGTATCCAAGATTTCGCAAGGTCGAACATCTCCTTCTTCGGATAAAATCATGGTCAATGTCCCGGCCTGACAGCCAAGCATAGTGGGTTGCTTTTCGTAATGATTGGCGATGATGTTTCGTTCTACACCGGCTCGCTCTGCCAAGATTTCTTCCAAGAGTCCCTTCGATTTTTGTCGTTCCTGTTGTTGTAGAAGACTGGTGGCCCGACGATACTTTTGCATATCGGCGGGTTTGAAAAATGCTGGGTCGGCAGAGCTTCGGCGGATGAGAACCATATCAAAATGGGGGTTGCGTAGTGTTTGCGTCACAAAGAGATAGGTCATCTCAAAGTGATCTTGGCTTTCTGCAGAAAAGGTGAAGTTGAAACGGATGCGCAGGCGTTCATTTTGATCTTGGATTGGTTGTAAGCGATGATAAGTGGTCATCAAATTTTGAAATTGTCCTTTGCCACGTATAGAATCGTGTTGTTCTCGCACCCCATCAATGGACAATTGGATTTCCAAAATCAAATCGGGACATTCTCGCAATGATCGTTTCACCAAAGCCACAATGCGATCAGGGTGTTGCCCGGCAGTGGGGATGGTGATTTGTCGAGATTGTGAACGGTTGTGGTAAAACAAATGGACGATGTCGGCAAGATCAGGACGTAGAAAAGGTTCTCCACCCGTTAGAATGAGTTTTGGAAAAGAGGCTGACTGTTTTGTGAACCGTTCATATTCCCAAAGTTTCAATTCTTTGTGGATATCCCCATTCAACAGTTCTTCACGGTAAAAGCAGTGCCCACAGTTCAACCCACATCGTGAGGTGACAAAAACGGTCAGAAAGATGGGCTTTCGTTTGAGTACTTTGCTTTCAATGCCTGCTTTGGCATATTGTAAACTATATTGGAGCCAATTTGGACGTTCAGGTGTCATGAGACTCCTTGAGGGGTGGTTTGAACAAAGAGAACAGCAGGCCAAAGCCCATACATAGACCTTCCAGATAAGATAAGCCAAATACCGTGAGAGAATAGAATGAGGGTGCAGACGATTTATGGTGTGTAAAACGATACAAACCCCAGTTGTTCAAGCATAACCCAACCAGACCACTGATCGCAATCCCTGTCCACAATGATAGAGGGAGAGCAAGATTCACGAACCAGTTTAATGCTAAACAAAGCAACGCCAAGACACT
>CAKZLX010000032.1 GCA_937127265.1 uncultured Pseudomonadota bacterium | reverse complement strand
CCGTTGTAGAGTACCAGTGGAAAGACGAACGGTAGTTTCTTAGGAAACTTGGAGTCACTGTTAGATTTGATGTAATGAGAATACCACAAGTAGAGATACTCGAAAAAGCGCCAAGCCATCGAGTAATCATCAGTAGATTGATGTTCAAACATACAGTAGACGTAGATGGTTTCAGTGTCTGTTTGATTCTTTCGTGGTTGTAACTGTAGTGCCAATAAAAGGTCAGAACGCTTTTCACTGATTGTTGGTTCCGAAAAGTTAGTCGGTTGGTATTGTAGAGAGTCCCAATCCACTCGACGGGCTAGTGAGGTTGGCAGTTCGACTTCTAGGTAGGCTTTGGCGACATCGGGTCTTTCCATCATCAGTTTGAACAACACATCGTGCGGTGTTTTACCCTCCGTTAGTCCTTGGTTGTACAAGTCTTGAATCTCTTGGAAACGTTCGATAGCTTTTTGGTTATCGGCTGATTCTGTTTGGTTATCAGGGGGTTTCTTGGGCATGTTGGCTCCGAGGTTGGAGCGGTACAAGCAAGAATTATGCCAATCAAATAACGTCCATATTCTAGGAAGAATAGATGTTGAGCGTGTGACTTCGACACTTTTCGACACTTTTTTAGTTCAAAACACTGTTTTTTCGTCAATTCTTGGACCGTTTTCGACAATTTATGCTGTTTTACTATGTTTTTTCGACAGTGGAGTAGAAATTTTGTAGGCTTATCCGTGCATATTTTCAGGAATAAAATTGTACGGTCAACCAACCTTTTGCAGTATGATACAAGAAGCCTTGATGGAGAGTTTGGATGTGGTTTGTGATTGCGATTTGTTGGCTTGTACTATCGGCATGGTCCGAAGAACCAATTTTGTTGACCAATCGTGGTGCAGATGAAACAATCAGGCAACCAACACCAACTGGTCGCTATTTTGAAAATGCCATTGTCAAGATGCCAGCGTTGAGTACTGGACAACAACGCTATGCGACCACGGTGGTAGAAGGTGTATTGGAGAATGGTACCCAGATTGTCGATTGGCAAAACGGTACCCCACATACCATGGATAGTTTAGACTGGGCGCAGATCTACGCCATTTATGCGGTTTTGGATTTGGATTCTGGGTATGCAGAGCAACTGGAGGCTGATTTGAGACTGTCCAAGCAAGGCGAGGCTTCTCGGATTGTATCGGCCTCTTTGGAATCGAAGACCCTTATCAAAGTATCAACCAGTCGAGAGTGGACCCCAACCTACCCAGCAGTCCAGCGAGAGGTTCTGGAACGGCAATATGGCATTTTGATTCAGTCAGGCAGTGCGCATTGGACATCTGAAGAGTTAGCTGTACTCGGAGATGTTCTGACACGTTTGTCACCCAAAGAACAGCAATACTTGAAAGGGGTACGGTTTATTCGAGACCATCGTAGTATGGAAGCCCCGCAGTCTGCCTTATATGTCTTTCAAAGTCGACACAACACCATTATTCAACAGGTGCTGGTCTATGACAATGCCTTTTTCGGACAGCACCACGGTTTTGTTGGGACGAGCACCCAGCCCAATTCGGTTGCTCACATGGTTCTGCTACATGAATTGGCACACTTGTTGGCCAATCAGCGACTCTTGGTTGAACAGCGTCGGATGCAGGAAATGATCAGCGAACACAACTCTTTGGTATCAACCTACAATCAACAACCCACAGAAGAGATTGCTGAGAAGATTGAAACCCTAATCATGCAAATTAATCAAGCCCAACGACATGCCATACAGGGTGATGGACCAATGGTCGATGCCTTTGTACAACATCGTACGACCACCAAAGGGCCAACCTTATATGCAGACTCTGCTCTTGAGGAGGCTTTTGCAGAATCCTATGCCTTGTTTAAACTCGACCCCGAAGCCTTAGAACGAATTGATCCGATGGTGCACCAGTGGTTTGCTTCGGGTGGATACCTCCAATTTCTCGATTGAACCAAGTGTTGATGTGATCAAGTATGATCTAGTGCATTGAAAATGATGGACTTGTGTTATCATACGAGCATCTTTTAGGAGTCATACTATGCAACACCACGATCCTAATGTGCTAGCCCGAGAATTGGGTGCCGACCCCTCTTTTGTGGAAACAACCATCGGTTTGGACCGCGGTCGATTGTTGAAAAGTGCCACCCACATCTATTTTATTGCTGAGAGAATGGGGGGGTGGGAAGTTGTCGAACAGACCCAATTTTCCGATATTGCTCGGATTGAACGCATCCAAAATTTTATGGGTGAAAACACCGTTGTCATGACCAAAAATGGCCGATGGACCTGTAAAGATGTCACTGAAGGTATCGATCTGCGAAGATGGGTTGGTACTAAGGCACTGGTCAATGATCAACAGGCCAGGGTGGTGGAGAGTGTGAAGAAACATCTGCAATCTCCAACACCAAGCCTATCGAATCCCACCAATGATGATACGGATTCGTTATTGGCTTCGTTATCCACTAGCGAATCTATCGAGTCAAAAGAGGATGATGATTTCGATGATGTGGACGATATTGATGATGTGGACGATTTGTTAGAGCCAATGCAACCATCACCCCCGCAGAGACTATCAGGAAACTATTCCTCACAAGAACCCAATCAAGAAGTCAACGATCTATTGGCGAAACTAGAAGCCGCCAAGACAACCACAGAGGAGACCGAGGAAGAACCCAGTAAAGGGGGTTGTGGTGCTCTATTTTGGTGGCTGTTTATCTTGTATGTGATGGGTAATGCTTTTGATCTTTGCTAACTATCGTAGGAGTATGGAATGGTTTTGTTAGAATTACGCATTGATACGGCCTCATCTTCTTTGGAAAGATTGTTCCAGGTAAACAATTTCAACGAGTGTGTGGTGATCACCGCTTGGAATCCTATCGGACGGATTGCTCATCAGGTAGAAGAAAACCGCAAAGACAATCAGCGATTGTGGGACAAACTGTTGGGTATGGGGTATCTTGTTTTACCGGCTTGGGGTGTGCCTGATGCTCCAGTATGGCCACCAGAAGCCTCTTGGTTGGTTTTGGGGCTGTCCAAAACTAAGGGACTTAATCTGGCGGAAGAATTTGCGCAGTTGGCCTTTGTACATTGTGCATTGGATAAACAGAATAAGGCAGTACCACGGTTGGTTTGGACCGAAGGCTCTTCTCAAGAAAACAACGATGCGTTCAAGAGTACGACCTATATGACAGCACCCCTCGATATCCACCAAGGTACTAGTCTACAGATGTGGTTACGAGGAACCGGTGCCAGACGTTTTCAATATTCTGCTGTGCCATCTGACCATGCTCTTTTTCAAACGCCCTATGAAGATGGCTATTTGATTTGGCTAGACGCTTAAGTCAACAAAAACGGTTCGCAAAAATTAGAGAAATAGACTAGAAGATACACCAATGGAGGCTCTATGGATATCGTCTATTCCTTTACCCACAATGATGAAACTTTGAATATTGAAATCGGCAAAACCCACCCCAAAGTCGACGGGTGGTTACGGGCAGATGGTGCGGACCGTTGGATGGTGTTCACCGCTGAAAACCCAAAGGGAGAAGAATTTCCCAAGTTCATCAACAAACAACGTACCCAAACCTTGCGTGGACAGTTGTTAGCGACCGACTTGCCTTGGGTTGAAGGAACCGGGTCTGCCGATGGATACCCTAGTGAAGTGGTCTTTTTGATTTGGGGACTCAGTTTGGAACAGTGTGCAGAACTGTCGATTGAATACCAGCAAACGGCCGTGGTTACCGGTGTGCTTGGTGGCTATGCCGAAGTGATTGCTCTCTATGATGGGGGTGAATCATGAAAGCCTTGGTTACAGGTGGAGGTGGTTTTCTAGGCAAGAAAATTGTCGAGATGCTCTTGGCGCGTGGTGATCAAGTGGTGGTGCTTGGACGCTCGAAATATCCCGAGGTCGAGGCGATGGGCGCAGAAACCGTACAGTTGGACATCACCAAAAAAGAGGGGCTTCAAGAGGCTTGCACTGGTGTTGATGTGGTCTTTCATGTGGCCGCCTTGGCAGGGGTTTGGGGGCCAAGAGAACACTATTGGAACATCAATGTTGAAGGTACTCGAAACATGTTGGAAGCCGCCAAAGCCGCTGGGGTCAAAAAGTTTGTACACACCTCCTCGCCATCAGCAGTCTGGGATGGTGGAGATATGGCCTTCGTCACCGAAGAAGATTGTCCCTATCCGACATCGTTCTTAACCGACTACCCCGAAACCAAAGCCATTTCCGAACAAGATGCCTTGAAGGCTAACAGTGAAGACTTTGCCGTGACTGCGATTCGACCCCGTTTGATTTGGGGACCTGGCGATCCACACCTTATTCCACGTATGATCGAGCGCCACAGTCGTTTAAAAATCATTGGGGACGGAAAGAACAAAGTGGGAATATGCTATGTTGACAATGCCGCTCATGCCCACATTCTGGCTGCTGACGTGTTGGGGCCAAACACAGCAAATGCAGGTAAAGCCTACTTCGTGGCAGATGATCAACCCGTGGTCATTTGGGAGTGGCTCAATCGTTTCATGGAGAGACTCGGCAAGAAACCCATCACCTCCAAGGTACCTCGTAGCGTTGCTTACGGGTTAGGTGTGGTCATGGAATCTGTCTGGAAACTCTTTGGAATTAAAGGTGAGCCTTTTATGACCCGTTTTGTGGCTTGCTCACTGTCTGCAAACTATTATTACAACCTCAAAAATGCCCGTGCCGACTTTGGCTATGTCCAACTGGTCGATCCAGAAGAAGGTTTCGATAAGATGGTTGACTATTTTAAAGAACAACAAGGATTGTAATTGAAGATGTCGGGGGAAGGGTCGAATACAAAGAGCATGATTAAAGGACGAGAAATCAGCAACCAAAAACTCTATGTCCACTCCTTGGACGGTCTGCGTGGATTGGCGGTACTGGCAGTATTTTTGAGCCACGCCACCTTGAGTGGTTTTCGTCCTGTCCCTTTTATCAATACCGCGGGTATTGGAAAAATGGGGGTGTTTCTGTTCTTTATTTTATCCTCATTTTTGTTAACCTATCCATTTTTGATAAAACAAGAGAAAGCCTTTGAAAAGAATGCTTTGATCAATTTTTCCTATCGGCGGTTCTTTCGGATTTACCCCTTATTTGTTCTTTATTTGGGTGGGGCGTTGGCATCGTCTTATTTGTTGTCTTCAGTGGTGGGGCGACCAGATACTGGAGTACCGTTTTACTTGACCCCTGTTGAGTTTCTCCAACATCTCTTCTTGCAACAAGGAAAAGGGGTCACTTGGAGTATTTTGGTTGAGTTTCGCTATTATTTTGTCCTTCCTATATTGGCCTATCTCTATGCGGTGATTTTTAGAGGGCACTTCTGGAAGTCATTACTTTGCACAGTGGGGTTGGTGGCTGTGTCACAATGGGTGTTGCCCCAGTCTGAGTCCTTAAACAACGATACCCGTCTCTTGGCCTATGCACCCGTCATGCTGACAGGAACCATGTTGGCAGTCTTTCAATACAATTACAAAACCAGGTGGACCATACCGACTTGGGCACCGAAAACACAAGAGGTTTTAGGGTGGACTGCGTTGGTCCTGTTGATACTGACAGTACCTTCTGTGTGGTACGCAGTGTTTGGAGGCGAATCTGTTTGTACGAATTCATCCACATTTACCGATTTTATGAACGCCGATTGCCACAAACTGTTCCATCATCGTTTCATCGAAACCAGTCTGCTGTGGGGCTTGGTTTTATTGGGTGCAGTCAATGGACAAGGTTGGTTGCAAAAACTCTTTGAATGGAAACCCTTGCGTTATTTGGGGTGGATTTCTTTTTCCTTCTATCTTTGGCATCCGTGTGTGTTGATGGTGGTTCGAAATATACCTCTGTCAATACCAACGGAGATCTTGTTTTGGCTCATTTTGGGACTGACCACTGGGATATCTCATCTATCCTATCGTTTGATTGAAGTGCCTTCATCAAAATTGAAGTATACTCCGAAAAGTTGGTAGGACTGCTTTTATTGACATCATCATAATCTTTCGAGAATAAAACGGAACGAAATAAATTTGAGAGACACTTTCGAACTTGCTAGTTTAATTGTATTCTTTTGGAGGAGATATGACCCGTTTAACTGGATTTGGTTTACTTTGTTTAATGCTCGCCTGTGGCGACAAAGCAGAGGAGAGTGTTGAAGAAGAAATTATTGATGTGGATAGTGATGGGGTGGAAGCATCTTTGGATTGTGATGACAATGATACCCAACTAGGAGCGTTGGCAGATGATGCTGATTGTGACGGTGCTCTAACGGTTGATGATTGTGATGACAATGATGCCAGTGTGTACCCAGGTGCCGATGATGCTTGGTATGATGGTATCGATTCTAACTGCGATGGACTGGATGATTTTGACCAAGATGGTGACGGTGAGGCTTCTGCGGATTATGATGGCACAGATTGTGACGATGAGGATGCCACCATTTATTCCGCGGCTACTGAAGTTTGGTATGACGGTATCGACCAAAACTGTGACGGTCTCTCCGATTATGACCAAGATGGTGATGGTGAGGACGCCACTGAATATGGTGGTGTGGACTGTTTGGATACCGATGCCACCATGAACACCTCTGCCACCGAGATTTGGTATGACGGTACCGATCAAAACTGTAATGGGGACAACGATTTTGACCAAGATGGTGATGGTGTAGGGTCTGATCAGTATGGTGGATCCGATTGTAATGATGAGGACGCCTCTATCAGTCCCAATGTCATTGAATCTTGGTATGACGGTGTTGACCAAAACTGTGACGGTTTGTCCGATTATGATCAAGATGGTGATGGTGAGGATTCTGACCAACACAGTGGAACTGATTGTGATGATCTAGACAGTGCGATCAATACCGCGGTCGCTGAGATTTGGTACGATGGTATCGATCAAAACTGTGATGGTGCCAATGATTATGACCAGGATGCTGATGGTGTCGATTTACTGGTTGCCACATCCGCACAACCCTGTTTAACCTTTGATTTTGAAGATTCCTATGGAGATGGATGGACGGGTAATGGCTTTGACATTTATGAAGATGGTGTGTTCACCACCTATGTAACTTTGGCATCTGGATATACGGGTTCCACCACCCATTGTCCAAGTGCCTCCACGGTTTATGTTGAGTATGTATTTACCCAAGGCACCTATACAGATGAGATTTCACTGGAAGTGTTTGATGGTACGACGTTGTTGTGGAGTGGAATTGGTGAAACAGATGGATTGAGTATCAGTGGTCAACTATACGAAGGTGGTGACGTTGTTTATACACAAGGTCAAACGGGTGGTGACTGTGACGATACCGATGCGACCATTTATCCAGGTGCCGCAGATGCTTGGTACGATGGTGTCGACTCAGATTGCGCTGGAAACAATGATTACGATCAAGATGGTGATGGTGTTGACCTCAACAGTGGTGACTGTGATGATGTCAATGATGGTATCTATCCTGGTGCGATGGAGTACTGTGACAACGTTGATTACGATTGTAATGGTGTCGCCTATGAGCCCGGTTTGGTAACCTACACCGATGCTAATGGTGTGCAAGCCAACTACACCAACATCTTGAGTACCCCTCGAAATGGTGTTTCCAGTTTTGCTTATCTTGGTGGTGGTCAACTCGATGTTTGTGAGGGAACCTATTATTCAAGCTTGGACATTGATGATAGCATTGCGATTTATGGACATGGGAATGTGGTTTTCGATGGTGAAGGAACCGACCCCTTGTTCTATGTTTCTTCGACATCTTCCAGTGGAGCTTTGGATATCACTTTGGACGGTCTGACGTTTCAAAATGGTTTCAATGACTACTACGTTGCCAACTACAACACCGTAACTCCAGCGACAGCCGGTGGGATTACCTGTATGGCGGATAGTTTGTCGGAGATTATGCTCGACCTCAACAATGTTGAATTCTACAACAACGAGGGGACACTGGGAGGCGCGATGTATCTTGGTCCCGATTGTTCTCTTGAAGGTAGCAACTTGACGATGGAAGATAATTTCGCTGAAGCGGGTGGTGGTATTTTTACCCAAGGGTCATTGTTGTTAACCAACGCCAATTTTGCTGGCAACGAAGGGAATACCTATGGTGGTGCGATCTATGCCGATGCCAGCCAAACAATCGATGATGCCACTTTTAACAATGGTACCACCGGTGAATACTTGCCAACAGAACGTCTTGATATGGACCAAAGTATGGTCATGGATAACCTTTCCGTTTATGGTGGTGGAGTGTTTATCTCCGGCTATGCTTCGATATTTGATCAGGTGACAGTCGAAGGCAATTACGCGACAACATTGGGTGGTGGTTTGTATCAACGAGATTCCTTGACCCATTTTGTAGATTCTACGATTGCTGA
>CAKZLX010000031.1 GCA_937127265.1 uncultured Pseudomonadota bacterium | reverse complement strand
TGATATTTGGAGAGTGTGATGGACATTTTGGACGATGAGTTAGCCAAAAGCATTGTGATGGGTGAGGTGCTGGGAGAGGGTGCCAGTGCGGTGACCTATCGAGCCACCGATGCCAAACAGCGAATGGTATGTGTCAAGCAGTTCAAATCTTCTTTTCAACTTGAAGACAGGGATCGTATTCGTCGTGAACTGGAAGTGCTCAAAAGTCTCCATCACAGCCGTATTCCAAGGGTCTTTGGTGCCTACCAAAAGGAGATCAACGGTCGTTGGCTGTTGCACATTGTCCAAGAGATGGTGGATGGTGAGGACTTGGATGTTTGGTTGAAGGATTATAGACCGACACTGTTGGAGGTACAACAATTGTTAGCCGAGGTGCTGGGGATTTTGGTCTATTTACACGGTCATCAGCCTCCAGTGATTCATCGGGACATCAAACCCTCGAACCTGATGCGCCGATTGGATGGCAGTGTGGTGTTGATTGATTTTGGTCAAGCAGTCCACGATATTCATCGAACCATGGGACAGACAATGGTAACGGGAACCTTGGGTTACCAGTCTTTGGAGCAGATCATTGGTCATGCCACTAGTAAATCCGATGTCTATTCGGTTGGTGTGGTTGCTGTGGAACTTTTGACCGGTCTCAAAGCCCACACGATGCTTGAAGGTCAAGTTTTGCGTTGGGAGCGAAAGTGTCGAGAGTTGCCCTTGCCGATACAAGAATGGTTGGACAAGATGTTGCATCAAGACCCAAGTCAGCGTTTTTCAGCAGCGGAGGCACTGTCTGCCTTGCAAGGAATGGCGGATGTTTTTGTTGAAGTACAAAAAGTAAGCGCAGTCATCCCCGTCAATGGAAGGGTCTCGGAAGACTTTCTCAACCTGCTTGAAGATGCAATCGAAGATGAAACCGAAGAAAAGCGTGAAGAACGTGAGCGAATACAGCAAGCCAAACTTGAAAAGGAACGCCAAGAACGAGAAAAGGACGAGGCTGAATATCGAAAACGCGTAGAGGAAGAACGCCAAGCAGAAATCAAACGTCAGCAAGAAGCGGTCTGGAGACAACGAGAAGAAGCACTGTGGGCAGAAATGTTGGGCAGTTGGGAGCAACTGTTGAATACGGTGGCCTCCAAGCGGGTATCGGTGGAGAAAGCCTTTGAGGCTTATATGCGAGCCTTTGAAAACAGGGTGCGCCAAGCAAAGGCAAGACGGAATTCTGGTGTGGTTGATCAACGGGTGTTGATGTTGTGGGGTATTGTACAGCCCACAATCGATCAGAAGTCTCTTGATATCTATTGGGATTGGGTACGCCAGAATCGTTTGGGTAAAGGTATTGAGAAGCGAGATAATGTTGCCAAACGTTTGAAAAATGCAAAAAGGACCTTGCGAGAGTTACAATATGAACTGGGGGCGTTGTCTTGGTGGGGGCGACTGTGGAAGAAGTCGGGTTTGGAAGAAAAGATACGGGCGCAATCTACAGAGGTGGCATCGTTGAAAGAATCTTTGAAAGAATCCAAGCAGGATTTCGATAAAGTTCTTTCGTTCTGGTCGTGTGATGGATATATTTCATGGCCACAATTTTATGGTATCGATTGTGTAGATGAAATGGTGTTGATACCCAAGGGTGAGTTTGTGATGGGGGCATTGGTGGATGATAGTGATGCCTTTGCTTCTGAAATGCCTCGTCATAAGGTGACATTGCCCCGTGCTTTCTTGATGGGGAAATATCCGGTGACGCAGGCATTGTGGGACAGTGTGATGGGTTCAAATCGGAGTTACTTCAAGGGTGCGAATCGACCAGTGGAGAATGTGAGTTGGTTTGATGTGGTAGTATTCTGCAATCAACTATCGGAACTGGAAGATTTGACGCCGACTTATACCATTAATGGTCATGATGTAACCTGCAATTGGAATGCCACAGGGTATCGACTGCCAACCGAAGCAGAGTGGGAGTATAGTGCTCTAGCCAACCAAAGATTCAAATACGCCGGCAGTGATAATCTAAAAGAAGTGGCTTGGTATGGTGACAACAGTGGATACGAGACACATCCAGTTGGTCAAAAGAAACCCAACGGTTTTGGACTCTACGATATGAGTGGAAATGTCTTCGAGTGGGTATGGGACTGGTATGGTACCTACAGTAGTTCACCGACAGTGGACCCACGGGGCCCCGACAGTGGCTCCCGCCGTGTGCTTCGGGGTGGTAGTTGGTACTCCTACGCCCAGAACGGACGGGTGTCGTATCGCGGTGAGTACGATCCGGACTACACGAACGAATGGTTGGGTTTTCGTTTATGCCGCCTTTCTCCCTAACT
>CAKZLX010000030.1 GCA_937127265.1 uncultured Pseudomonadota bacterium | reverse complement strand
CCATTGACGTGACAATAACAACACTATAAGGCTTAATATGGCTACCGACATTGAAAAACAATTACATGATTTAGTTAACTCTAAAGGCAAGTATGATGATGGTGGAGAATACATACCAGGTGATGATGTTCCCGAAATACCAACAAGACAATTAACTCCATTAGTTGTAAATGAAATAACATCTGAGTTTAGAAGTATTCTGCAAGATGGTGAAGAAAAACGTGCATACGAGTTGTTTGCTAAGGTTGTGGAGGCTGACGAAAGCCATATTGATGCTAAACGCTACTTGCATTTGCGAAAGAAGAAAAGTGAAGTCGATCCCAAAGAGAATGCAGAGGAAAAGACGGGCTTTTTCTCACGCCTTTTTGGTAAAAAGTAGAATTGGAAGATTGTGTGTCACTATTATTGATTGGATTGAGTATTGGATATTGCATATTGAGTTTTCGACCTCAGTATGAGGCTATTTTGTATGGATTGCTGGTGATTCATGTGGTTACACTTGGATGGATGTTATCGGGGATGCAGTGGTCTGAACCCATGTTAGGGTTGACCTTGATCAGTTGGCTATTGTCGGTTGTGGCGGTGTTGATTGTTAAACAACCCAAAACCAAGACCTTGGTCCCCCCCGTACTAGGAAGCATTGCCGTTTTGTTAATGTTGGCGATGTTAGCACCGATTCCCTCAAATCCACCGATTGAAGTGGAAATGTGGGTGGCCTTACATGTCATGTTGATTTTGATTGGATATGTCGGGTGTATTGCCGCTGGTTTGTTAGGGGCTGTTTACATCTTTGTACAGCATAAATTGAAAGAAAAGTCTTTGCAAACAGTGGTTCGTTATCCCTCACTCCATCGACTCGATGAATTGATTACTGTGGGCGTTTGGATTGGTGTTAGTGGACTGTTTACCGGATCTTCTGCGGGTGTGTTGTGGGGATTAAGTCAAGAACGATTATCGTTAGACATTACAACTATGGGTTCCTTTGCGCTATTGCTTTGGTATGGGAGCGCATCTTTTGGAAGAGTTTTTGGAAGAAGTAGTCGTTGGACAGCTTGGATGTCCTTATCAGGTGTCGGTGTGGTTGCAGTGTATTTCTTTTTAAGTGCAGTCATTGGAAGTTGGCATGTTGGAGGAGGGGCATGAGTATCTTTTCGCTTGGGCTCAATCATCAAACGGCCCCGATTGCGTTTCGTGAGAAAGTTGCTGCGATGATTAGTGACTTAGCAATTGCCAACCAAACGTTCGCTAAAATTGCCAATCTTGAAGAAGTGATCACTGTCAGTACTTGTAATCGTGTTGAGATTTATGCGGTCACCAAAGGCGAATCGACTGTCAATGTTGTGTTGGATTGGTTTCGGGAAAATGGGATTGAGATTGAACAAAAGTACTTTTACCTTCACCAAGGAAAAGAGGTTGTCAATCATCTGTTTCGAGTTGTGGCCTCCTTGGATTCAATGATTTTAGGTGAAAATCAAATTATCGCACAAGTCCGAACCGCGTTTCAATCGGCTGAGAAAGTATCTTTGGTGGGTCCGGTGTTGCGAAGAGTCTTTGAAAAGGCTTTTGCGGTGGCGAAAAAGGTGCGTACGGACACTAGGATTTCTGAAGGTGCGGTCAGCATCGGTCGTGCTGGCGTTGATTTGGCAAGTCAAGTATTGGGGAACTTATCAGGTAAAACGGCGATGATCGTTGGTGCTGGTGAGCATGGACAGTTGATTGCCAACAACTTAAAAGATCAGGGGGTACAAGACCTCTATATTTCCAACCGCACCTATGACAGGGCTGTCCGAATAGCAACAGAACTATCAGCCTTACCAATTCGTTTGTCTGAAATTGGAAGATACTTGGAACGTTGTGACATTGTGGTGGCTTCTATTGGAGGTGGAACACAAGTCGTATCGTTGTCGATGGTGGAGGCCGTGTTGAGAGCGAGGAGATTTAAGCCTTTGGTTTTTATTGACTTATCTGTTCCAAGGGTCTTTGATTCAAAGATCCATAGTATTGGTGATGCTTATTTGTTTGATGTGGATGACTTACAAAGTATTACAGTTCAAGGACTCACTCATCGCCAACAAGAAGCTTTACAAGCCGAACAAATTGTTGAAACCGAAGCCGCTCAATGTTGGACTGTTTTGCATGTTGATCAACACAATCATTCGATTGGTCGAGTGTTTCAAAATGCGAACAGTATTGTTGAAACCGAGATGCAACGGTTAGAAGGGCAATTGAGTCTCTCACCCGAACAGATGCAATTGATTCAGAAAGCCTTAGTGTCGGTTGGAAAGAAAGTACTTCATCATCCAGTGTTGCATGCGAAGGAACTAGCCAAGAGTGGTCAAGTCACTGAACTTCAAGTGTTTTTATCAAAGATAATCCCACCAGAAATGAAATAAGGAGATGGTATGCAACAATTAATCCTGGGAACTCGAGGGTCAAAGTTGGCTGTGGCGCAGTCGAGTTGGGTCGCCAAACAAATTGAGCGAGAAACGGGTGTGCCTGTCACCTTAAAAATCATTAAAACTCGGGGAGATCTGATTCTAGACAAACCCTTAGCTGAGATTGGTGGTAAAGGATTGTTTACTTATGAACTTGAGCAAGAGCTCTTACATTGTACGATTGATTTTGCTGTACATTCGTGTAAAGACTTGCCCACAGAACATCCAGAGGGTCTAGATATTGTCTGCTATCCAAAACGCGAGGACCCACGTGATGCTCTTGTCGGTGTTGAATTGCGAAGTGGGTTGGTTGTCGGAACTGGTTCTGCTCGTCGTCAGGCTCAGATTAAATTACTCGAAACAATCGAATTTAAAGGAATAAGAGGAAATGTAGATACCCGAATTCGTAAGATGGAAAATGGAGAGTATGACGCGGTTGTTTTGGCAATGGCTGGATTGAATCGCATTGATATTCAAAGAGATGACATTTATCCTCTGTCCGTTCAACAATGCGTTCCAGCACCGGCTCAAGGAGCTTTGGCCTTGCAAGCGAAGTCTGATCGAACTGAGGTGATT
>CAKZLX010000029.1 GCA_937127265.1 uncultured Pseudomonadota bacterium | reverse complement strand
CTCGGAATATCAGCATTTCCCAAAAGAAAGTGGGCACGGTATCGACATACAATGCGGGCTCTCTTTCTTTACTTTGAAAATCATCAATTCCAATCAAATTTCCTTTGCTGTCTCGTATGGCAATCGCCGTTCGTTTCTGGTGCAACTCGACCAGATGCCGTTGATTCTCAAGGTTCGGCGAGCCACCCAACACAAGATAAAAGATTGCCAAATAAACAATCAAGGGACTAGCCGGACCCATGATCCCATAATAGAAACCTTTCAATTTAGACGTCAGACTATTGGGTAAAGCAACTTTCTCTTGCCACGACTCAGGACAACGCTTAAACACAAACTTGAGCATATACAAAGGAATATCAAGAAAAAATTGTATCAATCCAAGACAAAAGAAAAAGAGACCAAACAAAGTTGGGGTAGATGAAAAAATACGATTGGCTTTTGTAAACCCTCGCAAATACATCTTGGTCTGAACAATCAGTGTCCAAGGGTAATAGTACTCCCGTACCCGAATCCCAAAGACCCACAGCCACTCCTTCCATCTGTCCATTGTGTTACAACAGGCTCACAACAAATCGTTTCCAATTGGTTGCCGACAGACTGTAAATCGTCACACTCGGTATATTTGACGACTCATATTTCTTCTGTAAACTGGAAGGCAAATCTTTGGTGGGCACGTCGCTAGCGACCAGTCGAAACCTTCGATTGGTTGAGCAAATGAGTTTCAATTTTTTCACATCTTTATCACTAGATTCACCCACTGCTTGGACGCCTGTGGAAGAAGTGCTGAAACTGGGTCGCTTAGCAATGTTTGGCAATACCAATAATACGCCCCAAGCAGTATGATGTACATACTTTTCAACGCGATCCAATGTTGTATGAGGGGACTCCAAATAGGCTTTGGTCTCGATAGGATCGGGTTCATTGTACTGTTTTACATAAATACCCAAAACACCTACAAAAAATATCATTAAATCAACAAATATTCCCCCAATCAAAGGGTAATAATCAGCGCCAGTGATTTCTGGAGTCTTTTCACTTTTATCCCCACTATCTTCCAAATCAATACCAAAAAAGTCCGCAAATACCAATAAGGCCCGAGAGATTACTTCTTTTTTGTCGTTGGGGTCGAACAACTCCACAGTCTCATCAATCGGTTCCAGCTTTTCGACTTTGGCTTGAATAATCTTGACTGCCTCGTTAATCTCAGCGTCTGGACAAGAAACTTCCTCTTCGGCGTAATCGTTAAATGGATTATTAACCACCAATCTCTTTCGATTTTCTCCACTGTGACTGTCAAGTCTTTGTAGTATCTCTTGCATTTCGATACTGTCGGGCATTTTGTTGATCTCTTTCAATAATTTATTTAAAGCGATTTCTTGGTTTTGTACGGCTTCACTATTCCCAAGTGCAGACTCATCAATATCCTTCAGTTTCTTCTCAAATGCAGCGATTTGGGCTTCTACCCTGGTAACCAACGCACCAACTTCTTTTGCAATCTTTTTGAAGTGCGTTTGTTCTGAATTTCGGAGAAAATTAAATTTACCTTTTCCCTTTGCTGGTTTTCCATCACAAGTCCCACCGACTTTATCTTCCTTGGTGGCCTTGTCTGACGATATTTTGGCCAATTTATCCACTTGAAAACCAATCTCTTCAAACTTTTTTTGGTAAGTATCGGCGTTGGCTTTAATAACTTCGACTTCTTTTTTATAGACCGAGACAGCAAAACTGTCCGCTCGTAAGTTGTCATAGTAAAATGCGTAACTGAAAAATACACTGATGGACATAAATAACAAATATCCAACGATAGTCATCCATCGAAACACCATGGGATACTTTTCAGACAAAGCAATGAGCAAACACCAAACCAGCAATCCTTGAACTAATGTGACCACCACCGCAAAGAGTGCCATATTAATCAAAGAAACATTTCCAAAACCGCCCAAATAACTGATAATACCGGTATATGTGGTAAAATATGACACCATTAACAAACAAACCAATATCGCTTTCCAATAAATATCTTTCAACACAATTCACCTCAAAAATTGATAAACTTCTTTCAATAATATTCTCTATTGACTATTAACTATATTGATAAAATCATACACTATAAAAAACTGTACAGTTTAACACCATCTAAATCCGCTAACTCCACCGACTACATTTGTTTCCAAGTCATGGGGATTCTCCTTATCGCTGATGTCCAAATCGGTTAATATCCAAAAGAATAACATCAGGAAAGAGAAGATGATCATTTTGGGGATAGCCGACAACCACGATTCTGGAGCCGCACTAGTCATCGACGGTGTTCTGGTCGGTGCTGTCAACCAAGAACGGGTGGATCGCATCAAAAACTCCAGTACCTTTCCTTGGGGAGCGATTGACCAACTGATGACTACCCACGGTGTTGCCTACTCCGATGTGGACCAGATTGTGTTTGGATCCACCTTTACCCCTGCTGCCATCCTGCGTCAATTTCCCCAGTTTCATCAAGGTGCCAAAGCCAACGGGCAGTTTTCACCGATGCTACATGGCTACATGCTCTACCAGTCTGTGCTTCGCAAAGCCAATCTTCACCACTTGGAAGGCAAACTCTTCCTGGACAAGG
>CAKZLX010000028.1 GCA_937127265.1 uncultured Pseudomonadota bacterium | reverse complement strand
CGGATGGCTGGATGGATGTGGTCTTTAATGCCAACAATTGTGCCGCCCCGATGAGCATTGTGGGGGATGAATCTTTCGGAGCAGGACCAGGAACTGTGTTGCGCAATAACAAGGGACAAGGATTTGAAGACGTCACTTGGCGTTGGGGTGTGGCCAATGTTGGTGAAGATGGCTCCTATCCCGACGGACGAGGTGTGGCAGTGGGCGATCTCAATAACGACGGTTTTTCAGATATCGTCTATGCCAACCGTACCTTTAATCCCTCACAATCTTCTCCCTTAGCACAGCAACCGGGAATCCCCAATATACTGCTGTCCCAAGGGAATCCTGGAAATTGGCTGCAAATTGACTTGGTGGGCACCAAAAGCAATCGGGATGGAATTGGCTCCTATATTCGGATTACTACCGAGGAGCGTTCACAGTTCTATTTGTTTGAGCCAGGTGGTACCACCAATTCCAGTAACGAACGGTTGTTTACGGTTGGGGTTGGCACCGCGAAAAAAGTCGATATCGCGGTCTTGTTTCCATCAGGGAGGCAGGTAAGAGTAAATAAGGTAGATGCAAATCAACGGATCGTCGTTGAAGAAGGTGGGTAATGAACAAGTGGTTGTGGACAAGTATTCTGTTGTTTGGGTGTACAGATGACGCCGTTGATACCAGCATAAACAGTGAAACCTACGTTGAAACCCCAGAGTGGAAAGATACCATTACCACCAAGGACGTAGGAGCGGATGTAACTTTTTCCACCGCCAAGGAATGTGGCGAGTGTCATCCTGCTCACATGGCAGAGTGGGAACAGTCGATGCACGCCTATGCTGCACATTCACCGGTGTTTGATGCGATGGCTCAAAAGGCTTTTCGGGATACCTCTGGTGAGGTTGGCACCTTTTGTACCAGTTGTCATTCTCCGATTGGTGCAATTCAAGGTGAAGATGGAACTATCACTGCCAAAGATCGATCGGAGATATCTCGCGATTCGGTTTCTTGTGAGGTTTGTCATTCAGCGGTCGATCACTCTTCTCCGGTGGGGAATCTCTCCTTGGAACTCACGACAAATGGGGACATTATGGGTCCCTACGAAAGCGATTTTACCGAAGGTCACGACAGTGTACAAAGTGATTTTCTTCAATCGGCTGAGTTGTGTGGTTCTTGTCACGATGTATTCAACTATCCCGGTTTGCGTATTGAAGAAGCCTATACAGAATACTCCACTTCTCCTGCCAAAGAGATGGGCATGACCTGCCAAGATTGCCATATGGGTACTGTACCTGGGGCCGTTTCTAGTCGTGAAGTCGGACCTATCGCTGAAGTCGAAGGTAAAGTCTATCCCGATCGTGAACGCTCAACCCATCGTTTTATTGGGCCGGATTACTCTTTGTTAGATGAGTTCCCTTACCCTGACGATCTCGAAAAGTCTCGACAAGCCCAAGAAGACATGTTTGCCCAAATCAATGTGTTGTTGAAGAATGCAGTTGAAGTGAGTGATGTCGTGCTGGCTCGTCAAAACAACGAGGTGGTATTGAATGTCACCTTGCAGTCCTTAACCAGTGGTCACAATGTACCAACCGGTTTTACCTCCGAACGCCAACTGTGGCTTGATGTGGTGGTCAAAAACGTTGCCGGTACGGTTCTCTTTTCCAGTGGACAATTAGATTCTTATGGTGATTTGTATGATGATCATTCATGGGAAGTGTTGAATGATCCCAACAAATTAGACACTCAACTGGTCAACTTACAATCCAAAAATAAAATGCGCTATGGTGAACTGGAATTGCCAAATGCTACCGAGACGGTATTTCCTTTTGATGCGGATTACATTGAAAAACATTCTCTGCGACCGTTGGAAACCCGTACCGTATCTTACACACTGCCACCTGCTTTAGCCCAACAAGAGTTGGAAATCGATGTGCAACTCAAGTACCGAAACTTGCCACCCTACATTTTGCGAAATCTGCAATTGGATGAATTGGTCGAACGACTCCAGGTCTTTACAATTGATAGCCAAACGATTGTTGAGGGTATAGAATAGTCTAGAGCCAAATCGTCGAGAATATAGACGCAGCGTACAATAATCGGGCGACAATCAAGGTAAGAGGTCAAGAGATGTGGTTTGCAAGTATCCTATTGTCAGGCTGTTCAACCGAAAGTAAACAAGCAGATACCAGTGTGGTTGTCACGCCACAACTTGACCAGAGTGATTCGTGTGATCAATCAGATGCTTCAAGGGTACCCACAGGGGATATACAATGTACCAATGGGCGTTGTTTGGTTGCCGAGGGGCCTTTTTGGATGGGGTCAGATATTGATGAAACGGAATGTCCAGTGCATGAAGTCACTTTGGATGCTTTTGAGATCGACCAATTTGAAGTGACCTTGGCTGAGTGGCAGGCTTGCGTAAACCAAAATCGTTGTGGTGCTTTGCCGACACACTGTTTGAATGAACTGATCTCTCGACCAGATTATACCACTACCTTTCCGGCAGTGTGTGTGACTTGGGCACAAGCCAGTGCCTACTGTGAAGATCAAGGTGGACGTTTACCAACCGAAGCCGAATGGGAAAAAGCTGCCGCGGGCAGACAAGGTGCAAAGTGGGCCTGGGGAAGTTCGCCGCCTGAATGCGATGATGCCAACTTTCGCTTGGCGAGTATTTATTGTTGGCAAGGTGTGCGTCCTGTCGGTTGGTATTCCGACAGTGTATCCGCTTTTGGTCTTTATGATGTGAATGGCAACGTCTTTGAATGGACCGAAGATTGGTATGATGCGACTTTTTATGCAGAGTCACCCGCGCTAAATCCAATCAAAGACAGTGGAGTTTGTACCAGTACCATTGATGCTGAGCCACGAGCCTGTTCCAATCGGGTTTTACGGGGTGGGGCTTACAATACTACTGAGGCAACGATTCGTAATGCGGCACGCAGTTTTGCCGATCCCATGTTGGTCGATGTCAACATTGGATTTCGTTGTGCCTATGATGCGCCTTGATGTCAATCGTTGCCTTGTAACTTACTTTTCACATACCAAACCCGATTTGACTTTGTATATTTTCAGTATACGGAACACTTAATTCAACATCACTTTTGAGTTTCTTATGAAAGAATACGCCCAGTCCCAACAATCCCAGTCGCAACAATCAGAATCATCCAATACTTCCTCTAGTGCAGGTAGTAACCCCAGTCAACGTGCGCAGTTACAACAAGCAGGG
>CAKZLX010000027.1 GCA_937127265.1 uncultured Pseudomonadota bacterium | reverse complement strand
ATAAAAACGAAGATCATAACAAACTTTTAGTTTCAGATTTACGCAAACGTTTTGTAAAAGTAAAATTAGGTGGAGGTCAAAAAAGAATAGACAAACATCATGAAAAAGGAAAACTAACGGCACGAGAAAGAATTGATTACTTGTTAGACAACAATACTAAATCTATAGAAATTGCAGCTTTTGCTGGTGAAGATATGTATACCGAACACGGAGGATGCCCTTCTGGTGGTGTCGTTGTAAAAATAGGATATATAAAAGGCAAGCAATGTATTGTTGTTGCCAATGACGCTACTGTTAAAGCAGGGGCATGGTTTCCTATTACAGGAAAAAAGAATCTTAGAGCTCAGGAAATAGCTATCGAAAATAAAATCCCAATTATTTATTTGGTAGATTCTGCAGGGGTATATTTACCTATGCAGGATGAAATTTTTCCTGATAAAGAACATTTTGGTCGTATTTTTAGAAACAATGCCATCATGAGTAGTATGGGTATAACGCAAATATCTGCTGTTATGGGCAGTTGTGTTGCTGGTGGTGCATACTTACCTATTATGAGTGATGAAGCCATGATTGTAGATAAAACAGCTAGTATTTTTCTTGCAGGTAGTTATTTAGTTAAAGCTGCTATTGGAGAGTCTATAGACAATGAAACCTTAGGAGGAGCTACAACACATTGTGAAATTTCTGGAGTTACAGACTATAAGGCTAAAGATGATAAAGATGCACTAAATAAAATAAAGTTTATTGTAGATAAAATAGGTGATTTTGAAAAAGCTGGTTTTAGTAAAACAATCGACATGTTGGTGGTTGTATTATCGATAACCTTGATGATGAGTTTATCTGCTAAAATCGTGATTGCAGCATTATTGGCTGATAGTTATGAGGTTGGAATGAGGGTCATACCAATTTTATTGCTGGCCAATGTCTGTTTAGCCTTACATACACACTTGAGTTATTGGTATAAACTAATGGAGAAAGGTAGCAAACGATATGCACTGTTGATTACTGGTGTTGGCTTACTCAGTACACTGATACTGAACGTAGTCTTAATTCCTAGTTTGGGTTATATCGGTGCTGCATGGTCTACTTTGGTTGCATATAGTACGATGTTGGCGTACAATTACCACTTGGGACAACGACACAACCCATATCCGTATCAGATACACCGATGGTTTATATCGATTGGAATGGCATTTGGCTTTGGAATGATATCATGGATATATTCTTCTGCGCTACTTTGGCCACAATTGCTCTCTTGTATGGTATTTTTCGCTTGTCTGTGGAAATACTGGCGAGGGTGGTTTACGAGTGAGAATGCAACAGAGACCATCGCCTAAATGGTGCTGAGAGACGATAGGAGGCCAGTGTTTACTGCCACTCAATGCGGTCATCAGCCGGTGGCAAGTGGACATCCATGTTGGGGGTTCCTTGTAGGTCTTCTAGAAATGCCAGCGTGAGGGTATTGATCAAGGCGTGGGCTTCGGTGGGAGAAAGGAAATCTTCTCCACAGTCTTCATAAGTGTTTAAGAAATCACAGGCATTGGAAAAGGTGTAGTGTCCGGCTTTTTGGACAATGGCAAAGTGTTTGCGTTCAGTTCCGACCATGTCAAAAATGGTTTGCACCAGTGGCTCAACCGGTGTCAGGGTGTCGTATTCTCCCCCCAAGACCAATGTGGGAACCGTGATGTCTTCAATGCCACCCAACAAAGTTTCCAAGGCGGCAGGTGTCATCGAGACAGCACCCCAGATTCGTTCATCAGTGTTGTCGTAAATTCCAGCACCTTCCGTATCGGCAATGGTTTGGACATGATCGCAAAGCCAGCCACCGTAATCGGCACAATGTTCCAGTGTCCGCTCGGTATCCAATACACCACCAGTAATCGCATGGGTGGTATAGCCACCAAAAGAGTGTCCAATTACTGCAAAGCCTGCATCTGGATCAACACAGTCGGCAAACTCGCTTTGAGAGAGTAGCCAGTCATAGGTATTGGAGAGGTCTTGGGGGCGACGCAAGATGAGTTCGGGTTTTCGGCTTTCATCGTTGTCAAAAATGGTGTTTCCCGCATGGTCGGGTGCAAGAACCAGATAGCCATGCGAAGTGAGAAACTCGGCTAGAAAGTATGACTGGTAACGCATCCCAGTATTGCCGTGACTGAACACCACAACTGGTCTTTGTACAGAACAGTCAACCACACCACCATTGGCAGCAGTCCCTTCTTTGATGTCACCATAGCGATGAAGATTTTCGGAGGGTTTTTGGGACGGATACCATATTTGACCAGACAATGTAAGATCGGGTGTTTGAGAGGGGATGTTGATCGCACGAGACACCACACCGTTGTCACCACTGGTTGTTGGATCGACTTGCCGAAGCATTTCGCCAGAGTCATTCTCTTTAGCGGTGCAGGCGATGCTTATGGTTCCCAGTAAAATCGTGTACAATAAAGACTTCATCAATCCACCCGCGGTTAGTAAGGATAATAAAATTGTCCCGAGATTGACTGTGGACTGCCGTTGGGTGGATAGAGGTAACTGTCCCAATACACATTGATGTAGGTCATTCCACCTTCCAAAACACATTCGCCATAGAATTCGGATTCGACTTGAATCATCCCAGTATCATCGGTGATTTCAACAGTTCCTGTTAGGTATCCAAACCCAAAAGAGTCACCATAATCATAATTTTCTACGATTTCAGGATAGAGGTAGCCGTTGTGAGAGACCAACACACTGTGACCGTACACGGGGCAGACTTCAGAGGCCGTAAATACACCATTGTCATCAATGTTGGCCACCATATCGACCATGCACAACTGTTCTCCGGTATCATGAGAGAACATTTCAAAAATGCCGATGTGCTCTCCAGCAAATGCAGCGGTGTCGGTGGGGTATTCATCGGGGATTTCAGGGTCTTGAGTGCTGTCGTACTCTGGATAGGATTGATCGACAGCATATTCATCTGAACAAGTGGAAATGGTTTCCGCCAAGATTCCTTCCGGTGGTTGTTCACCATAAAAGAAGTCTTCGCCTTCATACGAGAAAATCGCCAGACCGATCTGGTCATTGTCCAATCCAGGGTTCCAAGAGAAGGTAATGTTTTCGCCTTGATCGATGCAGACTTCCCGAAATCCATTCACGAAACCTTCAGGAAGAGACACATTGGCATAGACCCCATCATCGGTGATCACGGACAATAAACTGCGTTGCCACCCATCACCCATCTGGTCATACATCTCGATACCGTAACAACAACGAAGCGTGTTGGGATCTTCAGTTGGATCAACGGGATCCGGTTCAGGGGGCTCAGTATCTGGATTGGTAGGCTCAGTAGATGGCTCACTGGAGGGTTCTGCTGTATTGTTGGGATCACTGTCAACGGGGTCGACCTTGGCAAAATCTGGTTGACAACCAAAGGTGATGAGACTCAAAAGTGCAAGAAGTGATAGACGCATATGTCCTCCAAGTATGCATATAGTATAGCACATCAGTGGTTGCTGACGAATAGTCCGAATAAAGAGATTGGGTTTGTGACCTAGAATGTGCCTTTCGCTTGTCGCTACCTTACGCCAAGGACCTTTTGCATTTGTAAACTGAGGCGCCACTGTGGATGTTTTAGGCAGTAGGCAACGGTTTTGTCACGGTTTTCTTGGATGTGTTCATTGAACAGAGGTTGTAGGTACCAGTACTGGGCATCAAAATCGGCAAACTGGTCAGGGTGCAGGTCAGGCTCTGGTTGTGGATAGACCAATTTGAGTTCCGATGCTTGGGTGAGCACAATCGTACTGCGAGGTTTGGGAGAGAGACAAATCCAATCGACGCCTTTGGGTGCTGGCTTCGTACCGTTGGTTTCCACGGCGACATAGATACCATTGCTCTTACACTGCTCTACCAAAGCAGTATCCAGTTGCAACAAGGGTTCTCCACCTGTAAAGACCACCATGGGGGTATCGTTTCCTTTCCACACCCTTAGCAGTTGCGCAACCAATTCTGTTGCAGTATAGCGTCCACCAAAGGTGCCATCGACCCCAACGAAATCTGTATCACAAAAGCGACAGGCGGCTGTTGAACGTGCGGATTCTTTTCCCGACCACAGATTGCATCCCGAAAAACGACAAAAAACGGCGGCTTTTCCCGCGTGGAATCCTTCTCCTTGCAAGGTGTAGAACATCTCTTTGATGGCGTATCTCTTTGTGGGCATAGGGGATTGAACTATCCGATACAATCGGTTTTGTCAATGTCTGAGGATGGTTTGGGTTAGTCCAGTGTGATGCTGGCCTCCATAGTTTCAGCCACAATCGTATAGGTGTTGCTGGGCAAACCACTCACATCTACAGTGTAGGTAATGGTCATCCATTGTGTTTCCCCTATCAATTCGCCATAGTCAAAATGGAGACTGGTATCTTCTTGCCAAAGATCAATCCAATCCAGTTCAGGGTTGTCCCACAATAATTTGTGGCTGATGGAAAGGGTGGTGTGATCGACAGTGGCTGACAAGGTTTCTTGGGCAGCTTCTCCGGTTAGTATCTCAACGGCAATGTTCTCTACAAACAAGTCATCACCAGCACTTTCAACATCACCACCATCTTCACCATCACCCCCTTCACCATCAAATAGGTTGTCATTGGGTTCTACTGGACGATCAGAATCACCGATAAGATTTTCATCGGTAGGAGCTATACAGGCTGTCAGTCCAATGGTAATACAAAGATATTTCAACATGAGTACTCCAAGAAGAAAGGTACTGTTTTAGTATACCTCAATCAAGTTGAAATGGATCGCACTAAGCGAAACCCAGCTACTTCCAGTCGAATATTCAACGAGAACTGGCGTTCAATCGCCATGTGAATGAACTCGGGGTGGTGTGCCCAAGCTCCTCCTTTACAGACGATATTCTCTGGGTCATTGGGGTCGATACAGAAATCTTGTACATTGCCCGCCAAGCCTCGCACACCGTAGATACTACAATCTTCTGGATAGATTTCGTCATCGACTCTGGCGGGTAGGGTGCGTCCTTTGGTACTGCCACGCACACAAGACCACGTCGGTTCAAAATAGTTGCCCCACGGTAAATTTCGTCCATCGACACCCCGCGCCGCTTTCTCCCATTCGATGGTGGTGGGTAATCTCCACTGGACACCTGTTTGTGCAGACCACCAGTTTGCATAGGCAATCGCATCCTTTCCCGAAACCATAATCACCGGCCAGTCAGGGTCCCAACAATCTCCTTGCGGGTCTGGTTCTAAGGTGAAGCGC
This sequence comes from uncultured Pseudomonadota bacterium, assembly GCA_937127265.1. Lineage (GTDB taxonomy): Bacteria > Myxococcota_A > UBA796 > UBA796 > UBA796 > CAJWHX01. The sequence goes on along the minus strand of CAKZLX010000027.1, from coordinate 5,504 downwards.
TCGGTATCTTCATTCCAAGTGTATAAAATCTGGGCGTCTTTATTGGAGATGGCATTGGTACGGGGAACGTGTTGAAGGGCATGTTCTAGCCCTTTTGTTTGCACCAGTGACTCTAGGAACTGGATGTATTGTCGGTTGGTAACGGGGTGTTGTTGCATGATGAAACTATCAACTGCCACATTGCGATAGGGGTGGTTGGGTTCGGTGATACTACCGATCCAACAGTTTCCACTGGGAATCCAACATTCACCATCGTGCAGATTGGGGGTAGAAGGGATTTGCACTGTGATCGTGGGGTGGCTACGGGTGATGGTAAAGGGGATAGTCAACGGTTCTCTGGTATGTTGGAGGGCGTAGGAGCCGATGTCCAGTGTCATTGACGTCTGAGGTATACCCATTTCTATCGGTTGTAATCGGCGATGTTGATCGACCAGTTTGAATAAACGCCACTCGGCTGATGTGAGGTTTTGGAATAAGACCGTGCCTTGACCACTCAAATAGGTTGAGAATTCACCGCGGTCGTGTAGACGCATCAATTCCAAGGTCAAATGCGCTTGACGTTGATTGAGTTGTAATTCAGCCCGTTGGTGTTGGGTGTGGTAGATGCGAGCCAGAACTTGGTGGGCTTCTTGTAAATCGGGGGCATGATTGAGAGCGGAGTGCAGTCCTTCAATGCTGTTCATCTCGGCAAGGTCAGCCTCTTGTTGCAATCGTGCATGGGTGTCTTCTAAGTCCCACAATCGTTGTTTGTCTGCGAGGGGTGACCACTTTTGAATCTGATCTTTTTGGTATTGGATCTGGGTTTCAATTTGGTTGATTTCACGTTGCAACAAAACCACCTGCTGATGATGTTGTTTGGCTTCGGTGACCCAAGCCAAAGCCCGTTGTCTTTTTGATTCTCCGTCCAGCCAAGCATTCAGGTCTTGATAGAGTTCGCTGGCACTGTTGTATCGTTCTATGGGGTCGAGGGCGACACAACGGTAGTAGATGTCTTGCAGGGTTTCGTCATGGACAGGCAAGTCTGGACAATCTGTGTTGAGAATATGTTTCAGTTCAGAGATGTCTTGGACGTCGGTATTGCGTAGAGAATTACCGGCGATAATTTCATAGAGGACACAGCCCAAAGAAAAGACGTCGCTTCTGGCGTTCACCTGATCACTTTCTCCACGGGCTTGTTCAGGGGCAATATAATCTGGTGTACCCACCACAGAACCCAGGTTGGGACGCAAGGTATTGGCATTTGGAAAATAGGACTCACCGTGTGGCAGAACTTTGGCGATACCCCAATCCATCACCAATACTTCCCCATGTTTTCCCAGCATGAAATTGGATGGTTTGATGTCGCGATGCATCAGTCCCATATCGTGTGCATAAGCCATCGTTTCACAGATGCGTTCAAAAGCACCCAATAATCGATGAATACTCCAGTCTTTGTGTACAGCCCCCCAGTCGGAAGGTGTACCAAACTCATGCGCATGTTGGATGGCCTCTTTGAGGGTGATGCCTTGAATTTCCTGCATGGTAAAGTAGAGGCGACCGTCCGACAAGGTGCCAAAATCATGTACGGGAACGGTTCCCGGATGTTGAAGGAGACCGGTACTTTTGGCTTCTTTGATAAACAATTGCAAAATTAAGGGAGAGGACACCAATGAAGAATGAATAATTTTCATGGCTAATGAACGTTCGAATTTGGTATCAAACACCCGAAGTACTTCGCCCATTCCTCCTTTTCCGAGGATTCCTTGCACCTTGTAGCGATCGGCCAATAGATCTTTGGTGTCGATTGGAGCGTCCGACTGGGCTTCTAGAGAGGCGTCGACAACGGTGTCTTGTACATTGGCGAGGTTGTCTGTTTGTAGAGAGTCCCCAATTTCTTCGACCAAATCCCACAACAGGGTTTGCTGGGTCAAAGTGTGATCATTGTTGTTGGAACCACTCATCAAAACTATCCAAAATGGGCATATACAAAAGACTTATAAAATTCGTATCACCGCTTGTTGTGTCAGTAAAGCAAAGGCAAGGTACTCATAGCGAATATTGTGTTTTTCTACACATTCAACCCATGCTTTCCATTCATCTTCACGCCAATGCGGTCCCATCCAATATTCATCAAAGACCACAATGGTACCACTGACCAATCGATCACCAATACAGTCCAAGACATCTTTGGTACTGGAATAGAGGTCACAGTCAATGTGCAACAATCTGATGTTTTCGGGGTGTTCTTGGACAAAATTAGGCAGAGACTCATTGTACCAGCCTACCACTGGGTGTACATTGTTACCAAGATTGGGAACGATTCCCCCAGTAGAATAGGCACCTTTGGGAACGGTGTGCCAATCGGTCGGTAGCCCTTCAAAGGAGTCAAAGACGTAGAGATCTTGGTGGGAATGTTGTTGGATGATGCGGGCAGAGGTTCCAAAACGGGTACCAAATTCCAAACAAAGTCCCTCTACTGAACAGGCTTCCACTGCACATTGTAAGGTGGAGGCAGTGGTAGAGAAAAGTTTGGTTTGTTTATTGCGATGCCTGAGTGCATACTCCAAAGCGTCTATCCACCAAGTAGGGGTGACATCGGTCAAGGTTGTTTTCGATTGTCCTTGATGCCAAGCCTCTAGGATGTGGATAAAAAACACCCAATCCCATCGGTCGGGGTTTTGTTTAAGTCCATGTTGTAATAAAGCAATTCCTTGGTGCGGATCGATTTCTTGTAAGGGTGCAAACAGGTGCATGATGGGGGTTGGATTGTTTGGTTGTTGTTGGTGGGCCCGTGCAAAACAGGACAAGCCAGTATCCAATTCTCCATTGTCTAAAAAACAAGCCCCCAAGGTGTTCCAACCCATCGCGTGGTGTCCCGCACGACGAACGATCGGTGCCAGCAAGGGGATCGCTACATCAGGGCGACCTTGTTCCAACAAAACGCCCGCCAAGTTGGTGGCCACGTCAATGTTCCAAGGATCGTCGGAAAGCAAGGACCGAAGTACGGTTTCAGCATCAAACAATCTTCCTTGTTTTTGTAGTGCAATACCAAGGTTGTTTCTGGTTTCTGGGTGGAATGGTCGCAGTGAAAGGCTTTCTTGATAGGCGACCTCAGCCTCTGTCCATCGTTCTAACTGACCCAAGGCAACCCCTAAATTGTGAAATAAACTTGGTGTTGGGGCTTGTTGTAAGGCTTTTCGATAGGCGATGACCGCCCCAGCAAAGTCTTTATGGGCAAATAGTTGGTTGCCCTCTATTGCAGTGGGGTAAGTCGACATGGGTATTATTTGGAGTGTTGAAGAAACTGTTCGAACTGTTTGATGAACGATTCTTGGGTGTCGTTTTCAATCGATCCATCTCGAGCGTTACGGGTAATGTCGATGGCATCTTGGGCGCTGTATCCTAATCCGACCATCGTACAGGCACAGAGGGTACCGGCTCTACCTTGGCCACCTTTACAATGAAAGACAACATTGTGACCACTTCGACTCATCGCCTTGGCAAATTGCACAATGGCAAATGCCTGATCCAAGGTTGGGACGCCACCATCGTTGATACCAGAACGATAGATGGCAATTCCACGAGATTCTGCTTCTGCCACCAAGTTTGGAATCTTCAATTTGTTCAGTTCGAAATCTTGTATAAGAGAAACCAAAGCGGTACAGTTGTGAAAGCCTCGCAATCGATCGAGGTCGAGATTGAGATCGCGACACCATGGTTTACCGTACAGTGATCTGTACTTTTTACCTGGTGCAAAGGTACATCCCAGTTTTCCACCACGAGGACCGATTCCATCCACTACCCAGTCAACCATGATTGGATAGTCCATCGAGTTTCGACACTCTTTGGGTTGTTGTTTGATGGGGTTTGTCATTTCAAAAGCGGGAGCTTTGGGCAGTAAACCTTCGGGTTTTGGAAGGTGTAGACTGGTGGCGTTGCGTACGTCATTGGGTACCAACTGCCGATCAATGATCATTTCCAAGATGTCGTCTTGTTGTTTGATCGGTTCACCAATGGCTTTGCTGAGAGTTTGGAGGGCAACAGATAGTGCAGCATGTTGACTGTGTACAGAGATTTTGAGGGTGTTGGTTTGTAAATTGGCGTTGGAAAATGCAGCACCATGACTGTGAAGATTGCGAATCTGGTTGGTGATGCTCAGCATTTCTTTTTGCACGGCTTTGGATAGACGGTGTGCTTTTTTACGGATGTCCTCTTTGGATGGTAACGCAGAAAGCCAAGCGTTGGGCAGTTTGGCGGAGCCTTGAGTGGCGCCTAAAAACATCCCAACCAAAGAGGCTACGGCATCTGAATCCCCAGATACCCGGGCACCTTTTTCAATCGCCAGTGCAATGTTGTCTCCCCATTTTAACAAGGCGACCAAAGCCAGTCCGAGTGTACTTGGAGAACGCCATCCCTTGTCGGTAAGGGGCATTTCCACATCGTCCAACCATTCTAAATCTTGACGTTGGCTTTCACGAATTGCTGCCTCAAGGGATTGTACCACCTCTGGAGCTTCAAAGCGTTCTTGCACACCTGCGATGGTTTCTTGGATTTGTTCAACCCCCAAGTTTCCTGTGGTAAGGGCTCCTCGCAGTAGACGAACCGTGGCAAATGCCGAGGCCTTGGCGTTGGGGTGAGCATGCGTAATTTGGGCGGTAATTTCGGCGGCTTGATAGAGAGTGTCACCTTCATAGGCTAAAGCCAGTGGGCACAAGCGCGTGATTGCAGCAGACCCATCTCCGGTTTTGACCCCACTGTGTTTCCAGTCTTTGATATCTTTGTAATTGCGAACACCTGCCAAGGTGGTATTGCCTGGATTGGTGGAGGGCATCAGAGGATCGTCTAGCCAAGTTGTTAAATAAGAGCCTACCAAGTGTCCGAATTGATCGGCATCGAACTTGTTTTGGGGCATTTGCAAGACAGCGTCGGCAATGTAGAGTGAAATGTGGGTTTCTTCAGACCACATAAAGGTGTTGGGGTCAATGAGTACCACGTTTTGTTGTACCGCTTCTCCACTGACAAATTCAAGGGTGCGCCCATAGGCATCACCCAGTGCCAGTCCTAGAAAAGCGCCTTCGATTCGATGGGGGTTGATTTTGGTTCTCATGGTTACCTCACAGTGGGAGTCTGTTTGTTGGGTATATCATAGCAAGATTATCGATGAGATGGGAAACTTTTGCTGTTGAATTGATATTAAAAACTACTGCCCAGCCAAGCGTAAAACCCCTCGATACTGCCAACCGGAACCCCACCGTTCAACCCAAAGGCATAGCCACCGCGAAAACTGAGAGGTGCACCCCAAGAAACGATGGTGGACATCCGCAATTCTGCACCCATTCCCATCAACGGGGTTTGGTTTAATTGGTCAATGCTGTCGTAGGCCATCCCAAAGTCGGTAAATACGGCACCGGACAGTGAACGTAAAAAGAGAGGGGTGACATTGTATCCCCAATCGATCCACCACAAGGGCATCCGATATTCGACTGCTCCCAGATAATAGCCATCTCCAGAGACACTGGCAGGGT
>CAKZLX010000026.1 GCA_937127265.1 uncultured Pseudomonadota bacterium | reverse complement strand
GAATATGAGAGTATAGATACACGATCAATACTACCTTCACTGTTATTCCTAGATTGAAAATCAAAGTATATGAAGCGGATTACTTTGCTCATGATTTGGATGGGGAGTGTTTGGATATTCTAAGTGGTGAACTCTTCTTTGATATATATTCGAACAAAGAAGTTCTAGAGCGTTTGGCTGCACTGCCACAAGATCCTGAAGAACCGAGAGTTGACGTGGAGGTTTGTTTAAACCGCTACAGCAAAAAAGAGAGGGTGGTTGAACGGGATGTTGGTCAACTCGCAGTTTTTGATCCAGAAACCGGTAGGCTGTGTAGTCATCATCAAGGCAGAAAACTCTTGTCTATAGATGAACCACCTCCGGATAGTATTGTAGAGCATCCCGTCGCAGAATCATAAATAGAACATCTATTAGCAGCGAGTTGTATGATATCGTTGAAGGTATATATGATTGAATACCATTAACATCGGTATGGTAAATTAGTTTTCTCAATCCTTTCCGAAATATGAATGTATGTTCGTAAGGATAGTGGAACAACAACTATTGAGTAAAGATGTATGGAGTACATATGACAACAGAATTGGATATTTGGAACGTCGAAGATTATGAACATAAAGTCTGGTTTGATTATCATACCTTTGAAGAAACCAAGTTTCAGAAGATTGATATGCATACAAATTTTGTGGTGATCCCAGAATTAGGGTTGAAAGCTTACACGGTGTTCGTTGATTATCGTGATTCGATTGAAGAGGAGTGGGAAACCAATTTTAGCGCTTTGATGTTTTTCAATATGAAGACAAATGAGTTGGTTTATGAAGAAAACTCGGCTTTGAGTGTATGTTTACACAATTATAATGTGGGGCGTGGTTTGCAGTCTGACTATCCAGACAGTCTCGAGAATTTGAAAGTGTTAATCCGTGATGGAAGAACCGATCAATTGTATAGTCATGTTACTGATACTGGTGAACTGCAAGCAATAACCTCTCCTCCAGAAGGTCTCTTATTAGAGTCTCCTACTGGGATCATCGACTCAACTTTTGAGTAACTTTTCGAATGTTAGAGGAGGCTACATTTCCTAGATATAGCCTCCTCAGACCAAGTGTACCTACCATCCAGCTTTGGTCAAAGAACCCAAATTGTAGCAAGTCAATTCCACTTTCACAAGTTGATTGGAGGATTCACTGCGGGCGTACTCTCCTGACTTTCGTGGTGTACGAAAAAATTCTTTGCCCAATTGCAACTTAAATAAACGTTGGTAATTCTGATCCAATCCGCGTAACAAAGTGTACTCGGTACCAGAGTTCATACGGACAGTGAGGGTGTTTACAGTGTGAGCGATAACGGAAAAATTAGAAAATTGTCTTCTCATTTGGTTCTCCAATTTGAGGGTTATTTTCTATATACGAAACGATTTTTAGCTGTCGGATGAAAAGATAGATTTACAAGACGGTGGATCTTCTGGATGATGGAAATTATCAAGACTGACAATCACTTGGTATGCTTTCTTCAAGGTGACTTATCGATCAATCCATTGGTTGGGTTCGCAAACTTGTCACAGGGAAAGAACCTCAAAAACATTGAAAACTAGGGCGTAGTTTCATAGAAGGCATGGCGTTTGTCCAGTGCTCATCGTAGTGTGCTGGTGTGGAAAGGAGAGTCCAGATGCAACAAGTAAGTCCAATAGCAGCACCCCAAGACAGTTCAACCAGTACAGAGATATTATCAGGATTAACAGTCGCCCTAGCCTTGGTTCCTGAGGCGGTGGCCTTTGCCTTTGTGGCCGGTCTATCTCCGATTGTAGGGCTCTATGGTGCTTTTATGATGGGGTTGGTAACCTCTTTGTTTGGTGGTCGACCGGGCATGATTTCAGGTGCTACTGGTGCGATGGCTGTGGTGATGGTCTCATTGGTCAGTCAAGGAGAGAGTATCGGTGGTGCAGGCGCGGGTTTGCAGTATCTTTTACTCACCTTGTTGTTGACTGGTTTGCTGCAAATCGGGGCAGGGGTTTGTAAACTGGGCAAGTTTGTTCGGATGATTCCCAGTTCGGTGATGATGGGGTTTGTCAATGGTTTGGCGATTGTGATTTTCTTGTCGCAACTGGGCATGTTTAAAAAACAAGGTGTGTGGTTGGCAGGAGAAGCCCTTTGGACGATGGGTGGACTGACGGCCTTAACCATGGCGATTATGGTTTTGGTACCCAAAGTGACCAATAAAATACCGGCAGCATTGTCGGGGATTGCGGTCGTTTCGGCAGTGGTAGTCTTTGGTGGGATCGAAACGGAAACGGTAGCCTCCTTTGTGGCTTCCAATGGTGGTGGTTCCATTGGTGCAGGTCTTCCAACCTTTGCTATACCGACGGTTCCATTCTCGTTGGAAACTCTTGGGTTTATTTTTCCCTACGCCACGATTTTAGCCGCCATTGGTTTGATTGAATCCTTGATGACCTTGAATTTGGTCGATGAATTGACCCAAACCAGAGGTAATGCCAATCAAGAGTGTATCGCCCAAGGTTCCGCCAACATTCTCAATGGGTTCTTCGGAGGGATGGGTGGCTGTGCCATGATTGGACAGAGCATCATCAACATTAAGAGTGGGGGTCGCAGTCGGGTATCTGGGGTTGTAGCCTCGCTAACCCTGTTGGGATTTATTCTTTTTGGGGCTTCGGCGATTTCAATGATTCCGATTGCCGCTTTGGTAGGGGTGATGTTTATGGTGGTGATTGGCACTTTTGCTTGGAACTCTTTTAAAATCATGAATCAAGTTCCGATGTCCGATGCCTTTGTGATTGTGATTGTCACCGCTTTGACCGTGCAATTTGATTTGGCGATCGCTGTCTTGACGGGGGTGGTTGTTTCGGCTTTGGTCTTTGCTTGGGAAAATGCCCTGCGTATTCGAGCTCGTAAGCACATTGATCAGCACGGTATCAAACACTATGAAATTTATGGGCCGTTATTTTTCGGTTCCACAACTTTGTTTTTAACCAAGTTCACCATTGATGAAGATCCGGCTGAAGTGATCATTGACTTTGCTGAATCCCGTATCATGGATCAATCGGCTATCGAAACAATCAACAAATTGGCTGAGCGTTATCAAGTGGCTGGCAAGACCTTGCACCTTCGTCATTTGAGCAGTGACTGCATTCGATTGATCAAGCGGGCTGATAAAATTTGTGATGTCAATGTGTTGGAAGACCCAGACTATTTTGTGGCCATCGACAATTACAACGTACAACGGGCTTCGGAACAGGCCAGTGTTCTAGCTGCGACGGCGGTTCCCGCAACGTGATGAGCGTGTGGAACGGAATCCAGATTGTGTGACAGGTCTATGGCAACCATTGTCATTCTCCGATGGATTGACTACATCCAAAGAACAATCGAAATGTACGAGGTATGAGATGTTGTGGTTACTGTTGGCCTGTCAAAGTTCCAAAGAGACGGTGGATACTGGTTCAGAAGATACTGGAAGTTCTGTCGAAGAAACAGATGCCACAGATGATACCGAGGATGATACCGGTTCTGTCTGCTTTTCCAACACCCCAGCAGAACCCTATGTGGTGTATTCAACGCCCTATGATGATGATGGCAATCAAATATATTATGAAAATAGTGATGGTATATGGTATA
>CAKZLX010000025.1 GCA_937127265.1 uncultured Pseudomonadota bacterium | reverse complement strand
AGTTTTATTTACTCCAGCAACGACATCAATTCTTCTTTTGTAATCGAAGCCGCTTGTGATGCATTGTGCAGTGCAGCATCGGCGATTTGTCTTTTTCTATCTTGAAGCTTCAGAACCTTTTCTTCTACTGTTTTTTCACTGACAATTCGATAGACATTCACCGGCTTTTCTTGACCAATACGATGTGCTCGGTCAGCTGCCTGCTCTTCTACTGCCGGATTCCACCAAGGATCGACTAAGAATACGTGATCTGCTTCCGTTAGATTCAACCCAGTTCCGCCCGCTTTTAACGATGACAAAAAGATTGGAATATCGTCGTTCTTTTGAAACTGTTCGACGACGCCTTGGCGATCTTTGGTTGAACCATCCAATCGAACAAATCCAATGTCTTTACTTTGTAAATGCGGTTCAATTAGGTTGAGTAAACTGGTCCATTGTGAGAAGACCAAGGCTTTGTGGCCCGAGTTGGTGACCTCTTCTAATTTTTCGACCAATGTTTTGACTTTGGATGACGTTTCCGAGTCAATCCCAGGTAGCAATCCAGTGTGACAGGCTGCTTGTCGTAGTCGTAAGAGAGCCTCAAGGGCGTTCATAACATTCAGAGTTCCTTCTTCAAGTTGTCTGACAATGTTTTGCTGAGTGGCAACTCGGACTGCGTTGTATGTGTTTCGTTCTGTATCGGATAGAGTGCAATATAGAATTTGATTGATTCGAGGAGGGAGTTCAGGAGCCACATCTTTTTTAAGGCGTCGTAACACAAATGGTTTTATTTTGTTTCGAAGACGGATGGCCACATTCATTTCCCCTTCGGTGATGGGTTGCTCGTATTGGCGTATGAAGTCGGTGTAACCACCCAGTAACCCTGGGCATAAGAAGTGGATTTGAGACCAAAGTTCTGTGAGGCGATTTTCAATTGGTGTACCCGTCAGCGTCAAGCGAAAATCGGATTGTAATCTAAATGCCGATTGGGCGGTCAAACTTTTGGGATTTTTGATGGCTTGAGCTTCATCCAATACTACGACTTTCCAGTTTATCTTCTCTAATTTTTCGATGTCATTTCGTAAAATGGCGTAGGATGTCAGGATTACGTTGGCTGTTTCGTCAAAAACACGTCCTGTTCCGTGGTACAAACTGATGCTTAGATTGCTTCGAAACTTATTTGTTTCGGAGATCCAGTTGTGGAGAACACTGGTGGGTGCAACCACCAACGATTGATGTTCTAAAACACACAGGGCTTGTAAGGTTTTACCCAACCCCATATCATCTGCGAGGATTCCACCAATCTTCGTACTCTTTAGAAATGAGAGCCAGTCATAGCCTTCACGTTGATAATCTCTCAGGGTTGCATTGAGACCGTCTGGCAATTCTGAATTGGGAATTCCATCAAAGTCACCGGTGAGTACACGTAAATTTTCGAGATTTGCCGGTGGTGGCTGATTCAACTTTGCACACAATTGAGCAAGGTCGAACAGTGCAAAAGATGGTAGACGATTGCCCCCTTGTTCTTTTGCCAACAACAATTCTCGTACCAAGTGACCATTCTCTTCCAGCCATTCGTTGGGTAATTGATGAAGGGCACCATTGTCCAATAAGATGTATTGCTGCTGATTGCGCCAGGCTGTGAAAATTTCATTGGATTCTGCACCCTGAAAATCAACGGAGAGGTCGTTTTCAGAGACATCAATCTCGGGTTGAATTTCCTCTTTGATTTGGATGGTGTTGGCAAATCCAGCCACTGTAATTCCTTCAACCAATTTCAAGACATCCAGCACAGAGAGCACCTGAGGAATTTGGTCTACGGTGAATTCCTTGCTGAAATTGAGTGGAAAATGCTTGCTGCTTTTCAGTTGTCGATACATGCCAATCAGTCGATCTTCTTCTGAAACATCGCGCATGGGGATGGTACTTGTAAACCGTTCTAGAGATTGATTGATGACTTTTGCAATTGGTGGTTCACCATAGACAATTTGAGCCGTGATTTCGATGCTTTGAACGCTATTTCCATTGCCCATTTTTGCTTGGGTATCGATTAAAATATAGGGAGTAGCTTCAATGGCCGTGGGCAGATCATCTACGAGGGTATAGACAGGAATTTGTCGTTTGAGATTGGGAATGGCTTCACAAACCAAGGCTTCCACCTCGTCATTGCGATATTTGATACCACGTTGTAGATGGGTGTAACTGAGGTTGTCCAGTATTCGATCAAACTTTCGGAGTTCTCCGTCATATAGAACGATGCCACCCTTAAATACTTGCTGCATCTTTGGATCACCAGCCAAGCGAAGCAGGTAGCCTTCTGGGTGGTGTTCAATGACAGCAACGGGACCAGCCAGTTCAGCAGACGTGCGATAAGGGTGTCCATTAAAGGTGATGGATTGAATGTCTTCATGTGCCAACATACTCAGCAGATCGTGAATGCGCTCTTTTGCAACAATGCTGCCAGCCCGAAGTTCATCTCCAAACAGTCGTTGAATGGACTTATCTCGTTCAGAGAGTTCTCCTTGGCCACGGAAGGCCGATTCACGATTGTTGTTGACCCACACACGTTTGAATTCGATTCCTCTCGTACCTTCAGAGATTTTATATCGTAGAAATCCAGTATCGACTGCAGGAGTTTGGATGGTGGCAGATCCTGCTTCTAAAGCTAGAATGCCAGTAATAACGTGCACGCACGGTTCCATTGGTGATGAACAGTTACAATCACTGTCGTTTTCAGTGATCCATACTTCATAGGCTCCATCTACCAATAATGAGACTTCATCTGCACTTTGCTCAGTAATTTCAACACTTGTCGATGCAAGTGC
>CAKZLX010000024.1 GCA_937127265.1 uncultured Pseudomonadota bacterium | reverse complement strand
ATTATTGAAGGACGTTATTTGGGTGATACACCTTCCAAAGAAGTGATTGCTGGAATCACACTATTTGCTGATCTCGATTTGAAATTGGGAGAGGAATTGTTCGTCTATACCCAAGCCTCTGATGGCTCGATGGCCTATGACCTCTACAATCTGGTGGGTGTTTACAAAACGGGCTCTACGATGGCGGATAATGGGTTGCAAATGCACGTGAATGACCTACAATCGCTGTTGATTTTACCTTCGCAGTACCACGAGATTTTGGTCACTGACAATAGCCTTGAACACATTGAGACTTTGCAAACCCAAATCCAAACCCTGTTACCCAGTGATGAGACGGTACAAGCCAAGACATGGTGGGAAACCTCTCCACAAACCAAGGAAATGATGTCTTTTCAAGATGTCAGTGCGGTCATTTATTTGGGGTTGATTTTCTTCATCGCCGGCTTTGGGATTTTGAATACGATGTTGATGGCGGTATTTGAACGTACCCGTGAGTTGGGTGTGATGAAGGCACTGGGTATGCGTGGAGCACAGATTATTCAGGTGATCATCATCGAAAGTGTGGTCTTGGCAACCTTGGCCAGCATCATCGGTTTGTTGATGGGAATGGCACTCAACCTTTATTTGCAAGAGTTTGGTTTGGATCTAAGTGGTGGTACTGGTGAACCGTTGGCGATGATGGGCATTAACTTTGATCCAATCATGTATGTTGATATGCAGTGGTCGACCTATCCTTTACCGGTGGTGGGCTTGTTTTTGGTGGCAGTGGTCTCCTCTTTATGGCCGGCATATCGGGCTTCTCGTTTACACCCTGTTGACGCGATTCGGAGTGAATAACCATGTTGTTTCAATTGGCTTTTCGAAATTTGCGTCGCAATATACGGCGTTCCTTGATTACCGCATTAGCTGTTTCGGTTGGTGTGATGGTACTCATCTTGTCCAATACCTTACGGGCGGGACAGTATGATGACATGATTCATGCCAGTGTTTCTCAGTTGGCTGGACACGTGGTGATTCAACACCCTGATTACGAGGCTGAACAAGAAAATGAACTGGTGGTGATGAACCGCGAGTCTTTGGTGTCTGCTTTGCAAAGCCAATTCCCAACGGCGACGGTGACTGCCAGAACCAAAATGGGTGGAATCTTGGCTTCATCCAGTGCACCTTCAGTAGTTGGCATCACTGCTGTGGCTCCCCAATCTGAAGCGGACGTCTCCGATATGGATGGCAAACTGGTCGCGGGAACCTGGGTGCAAGATGACAAACGAAGTATCGTGATTGGACAGAACATGGCCAAGACTCTACAGGTCGATATTGGGGATAAACTGGTGTTTACCACTTCGGTAGAGGGTGAGATGAACTCCCACTTGTATCGTTTGACCGGTATCTTTCGGACGGGGGCAGAAGAAGTTGATGCCTTTGTTGCCTATGCCTCGTTGCTATCATCGGATGAAATCTTGGGTCAACCGAATACCGCTAATCAAATCGCGGTTCATCTTGAACGGGCAGATCAAACCGATGCCGCCAAAGTACAAGTTCAAAAAGTGGTTGATAGGCAACAACGTACTGAAACTGTGTATGCCTGGCCAGAAGTCTTGCCAGACGTCATTGCCATGATCAATGTCGATCAAGTCAGCAATGAAATGATTTCCATTTCCTTGATGTTTATCGTGGCGATGGGAGTCTTGAATACCATGCTGATGAATGTTCTCGAGCGTCGTAAAGAGTTTGGGGTGCTGATGGCGATTGGACTAAAGCGGTTTGATTTGGTGAAAATGGTGATCATGGAAGCCTCTTTGTTGGGGTTGTTTGGTGGTTTGGTTGGTATGGTCTTAGGGGTGTTGGTGTCCTATCCTTTGGTGGTCAATGGACTTGATCTCACCCAAATGATGGGAGAGGGTATGACCATCAATGGGGCCGTGAGCAGTACCATTATGTATGGTCGATACGATTGGCGGTGGATTGTTGCCTATATTCTGCTATCGATACTCTGTTCTGTCTTGTCATCTCTCTATCCGGCTTGGAAGATTCAAAGTATGACCCCAGTGGACGCAATGCGCGCCTAAAACGCACTATCGAAGGAGTTTTATCATGTCCAATACTGTCGTTGTCACCGATGTGCATCGCGAATATCAACAGGGTGAATTTACCGTCAAAGCCTTACAAGGGGTCTCTTTGACCATTGAAGAAGGTGAATTTACGGTATTGATGGGATCTTCAGGCTCTGGCAAAACCACTCTGCTCAATATTATTGGTGGACTAGATACTCCGACATCGGGCAAAGTGGCGATTGGTGGTCAAGACTTATCGAATCTCTCAGCCAATGAATTGTCGGATTTACGCCTGCAAAAGTTGGGGTTTGTCTTTCAGGCTTACAATTTGATTCCAGTACTCTCTGCTTACGAAAACACCGAGTTCGTTCCGTTGATGCAAGGGGTTGGTGTTGCTGAACGCAAAGAGTTGGCGATGTCGATGCTCAAATCGGTTGGTTTGGAAGGCATGGAAAATCGTTTGCCCTCTGAACTCAGTGGCGGACAACAACAGCGGGTGGCGGTGGCCCGTGCCTTGGCTGGTCGACCTGTTTTAATCCTCGCTGACGAACCGACTGCCAACCTGGACTCCAAAACCGGTACTGAACTGATTGAACTGATGCGTTCACTCAATGAAGAACAGGGTGTGACTTTTATCTTTGCCACCCATGATCCCAAAGTGATGGCGGCGGCAAAACGAGTGGTGACCCTTGAAGATGGGTTGATCAAAACCGACGAGCGTCGCTGATGTGGTTGGTTGCTGGGGTGTTGTCT